>JAJISJ010000099.1 GCA_022848765.1 Thermoplasmatota archaeon | reverse complement strand
CTCTACAACAATTACCCTAAACAAAGATAAGAAAAAATGGAAAAAACTAGTGAAAAACCATTTTTGATTGGAATAAAAAATATAAACAAAAATAAGGAGGTGAAAAAAAAATGCCAGGCGGCGATAGAACAGGACCTGAAGGTCGAGGACCAATGACAGGTAGAAGAGCAGGATTTTGCACTGGGAATCAGGCTCCAGGTTACGAAAAACCAAGATATGGTTTCGGACGTGGATTAGGTAGAGGCTCAGGTAGAGGTTATGGACGCGGTTTCTGGAGAAGAGATACAACTCCCGAACCATACTATCATCCTAATACATATCCTCACACAATATCAAAAGATGAAGAAAAAACATATTTGGAAGAGACAGCAAAAAATCTTGAACAAGAAATCAAATCAATTCGTAAAAGAATTGAAGAAATCTCTAAAGAAAAAAAAGATACCCCATAGAATTTTTTTCGTGGGGAATTTTTTTTCTTTTTTGATTTAATAAAAAAAAATTAAGGTGTATAACGTGAATAAACAAGTATATGATGAATCAAAAATTAAGAATAATTTAGAGAAAATTAAACATAAGATTTTAATTTTAAGTGGAAAAGGTGGAGTTGGAAAAAGTACAGTATCTTCAAATCTTGCCGTATCATTATCTGAAAAAAATTACAATGTTGGAGTTTTAGATATTGATATTCATGGTCCAAGTATTCCAAAATTACTTGGATTAGAAGATATGAAACCAGAGACAACTGAATCTGGTATTTGTCCAGTAATGTATTCGCCAAATTTGAAAATTATGTCAATGGGTTTTCTAATATCAGATAGAGATTCCCCAGTTATATGGCGTGGTCCATTGAAGATGACAGCAATTAAACAGCTTGTTGGAGATGTTGAATGGGGTAATCTAGATTATTTGCTTGTGGATCTACCTCCTGGAACAGGTGATGAACCTCTAAGTATTGCACAAATTATACCTAATTGCGATGGAGCAATAATTGTAACAACACCTCAAGATGTTGCATTAAATAGTGTCAGGAAATCAATAAAATTTGTTAAACAAATGAATATACCAATAATTGGAATTATTGAAAATATGAGTGGTTTTGAATGTCCTCATTGTGGAAAATCAATTGATATTTTCAAAACAGGAGGAGGTTTTGAAGCCTCCAAAGATTTTCAAATAAATTTTCTAGGAAAAATACCCCTTGATCCATCAATTGTCAAGTTAGGAGATTCAGGAAAACCCTTTGTAGGTAATAATAATGGCTCTAAATCCTCAAAATCATTTGATGATATTGTTAAAAATGTTGAAAAAATTGTTAACAAAGTATTGGTGGAAAAATGAGATGTCCATTAGTTTTAATAACTAGAGAATCACAGGATTGCATTGAAGATAAATGTCATTTTTGGAAAAATGAAAAATGTATTTGGAGGTAATAAAATTTGATTTGTGATTTTTGTTCAATGGAATTTGAGGAAATCTTTGATTCAACTCTTAGAATAGATTATTCTGAACCAGGTAAGGGGAAGTTACATGAATATCATATTTGCCTAAATTGTAGAAAAATTGTATTAGATTGGATAGAATCTAAAACAAATAAAGATAGAAAAATGGAGGTAAAAAATTATGCCTAACAATAGTGGTGGTGGATTTGGGAGAGGAGGTCGAAGAGGACTAGGGGGAGGTTTTGCTAGAGGTCCAGGAGGTTATTGTATTTGTACAAAATGTGGAATAAAAGAACCACATAAAATTGCGACACCATGTCAAACTCAGAAATGCCAAAAATGTGGATCGCTAATGACTAGAGGATGAAAAAATAATGCTAAATGAAAATAAAACAGATGGATTTGAATATTGGGTCCAATTAAAAGAAATTGAGAAAATAACGCAATATACCCAAAAATTAGGATTCATCAGATTAAGAAGTACCTCATCTACAAATCAAATATATCAAAAAAATGGAAACATAATAAATCTAAAGGAGAGATTGAAACGGTGAGATACCTGAATATATTGTATCCAAATTGTGATTATAGAATGGGATGAGTAATCAAACCTTAAGCTTATTGGCATCCTAACTGTAATAAAATAATAAAAGAGAAAAAATGAATTAAAAGGAGGAAATAAAAAATTGAATAATAATAATATTGTAAAGATATGTATTTCATCAACAGGTGAAGATTTAAATGCAAATGTTGACCCTCGATT
>JAJISJ010000098.1 GCA_022848765.1 Thermoplasmatota archaeon | reverse complement strand
AGGTCTTCTCTTATAACATAAGCCGCATCGTAAAGAGCCGGAGAAAAATCAGGAACAACATGGAGAGCGACGATCCTGGCTTTGAAGGTCTTCGCAAAAGCCTCGGCATAAAGAAGGGCCTCCTGAGCTTCATCCGAAAAATCTGTTGCCCAGAGAATCTTTTTCAAGAAAACAGACATCATTATCTCCTGACAAAAATTTGACTCAAATTTCACGAGTATTTTAACAAGAAAAAATAAAAACACAAGCAAAAAACAAAATTGGGGCCAGGCCCCATTATTTCTAAAAAGTAGCCTGTCCCCTTTTTATGCATTCAAGATCTAAGTCCGACTACGATCAAGATTACATTGGTTCTTATTGCAAACCCAATAACATTCTTTGTTATATTTCTATCCCCGAAATGGTACCTTGCTTCAATAAAAAAAAATAAATCTTCTTGCAATTCTATCTGATAACCACAGCCAAAAAGATAACCAAAATCAGTGCTATCGGTCGTATCTTCTAAATCGATTAAATCTTGTCCTTCTAATTTTTTTTCATGAGAAATAACAGAAGAAAGCTCAAGTCCTGCAAGCACATAAGGCGAACTATCATACAAAAACTGGTATCTGAGCAGCACTGGAATGCTAATTACATTTAATTTATATTCCGATTTTAAATAAGGGAAATCATTTGATTCAGTTTTGCTGCCTTTCTGAAAATATAAAAGATCAAATTCCAGTAATATTTTTTGAGTAATTTTTTTTTCAAAACCGATGCCTGCTAAAAATCCCATCTTATAGCTATGTTGAAAATCGCTTCCTGTTCTGTTTTTGTATTTTGAAAGATTTAGTCCCCCCATAATCTTAAAATCTGCGTATAAACTGGAAGAAATCATCATAATTAAAATAAAAATTATAATTTTTTTCATTTCAATCCTTTTTTAAATTATTATGTAACTCCCTTTTGATATCAAGCTCTCACTTCTATTTTAGTGTCAAGTTTAAACTTATTCAATATTAAATATCCAGGCATTTCGTTCTATTTTCCTCATTTCAGCAAAAAACAAAAACGGGGCCAGGCCCCATTATTTCCAAATATCTCCATCCCATTTGATAAAAGATAATAGTTAATTCCTCCCACCTCATATTATATAGACGAACAGCCTTCTCACATTTTCTTTCTAAAATTGGGGCCAGGCCCCATTATCCAGGACCCATTATCTAAAAAAATAATTTAATTAACCTTTTAATGACAGATTAATCGATCAATCTACGTCATTTTTTATTGTAAATTGGGGACAGGCCCCATTATCTAAAAAAGTAATCTTATATTCTAATTAACCCTTTAATGACAAATTAATCAATCAATCTACGTCATTTTTTATTGGAAGGGAAAAATTAATAACCATGACGAGAGTAAAAAGGTGTTTGGTTGAAGGGTTAACTTATCATGTGATAAATAGGGGCAATAACAAGCAAAAAATCTTTCATAAGAATCAAGATTTTAATGTCTTTATTAGATTAATGAAAGAGGCAAAGAAGCGATATCCTTTAAACATTTACGCTTACTGTTTGATGCCCAACCATTTTCATTTTGTTTTAATGCCTAATCAACCCAATCATCTAATCAAGTGGATACACTGGTTATTGACAACTCATGCTCGCCGCTATCACTATTTTCATAAAACGAGTGGCCACATATGGCAGAATCGATTTAAAAGTTTTATCATCCAAAATGATGAGCACTTAAT
Organism: Thermoplasmatota archaeon; assembly: GCA_022848765.1. Lineage (GTDB taxonomy): Archaea > Thermoplasmatota > E2 > DHVEG-1 > DHVEG-1 > JAJISJ01. The sequence goes on along the minus strand of JAJISJ010000098.1, from coordinate 491 downwards.
AACTGTATTAAGCTACGTTGAAGGAAACCCAGCGCGGGCAAAACTAGTCCTCTCATCAAAAGATTGGCTCTGGTCAAGTCATAGAGAGAGAATTGGCAAAGAATCTGAAAAAATTTTAGATAGTCTCCCTATTCAACTGCCTTCTAATTGGACTGAGTACATTGATGAGCATTTAACATGCGTAGAATTAGAAAACCTGAGGCAGAGTGTAAATCGCCAGGCTCCATTTGGAGATATCGAATGGCAAAAAAAGACGAGCCAACAACTAGGATTAGAGCAGACACTTAAACCTCGAGGACGTCCAAAAAAGCAGTTTTGATAGGAAAAGGAAAAAATGCAAAAAAATGGAGCCTGGCCCCTTTTTTATTGTCCTAATAGAATCGAGGCACGCGAGAAAAAAGCTCCGGCCACAGCTCCGGTCATAAGACAGGCCAGTGTTGCCGCCAGGAGAGCCCTGAAACCCAACCGTGAGAGGTCTTTCAACCGCTCCG
>JAJISJ010000097.1 GCA_022848765.1 Thermoplasmatota archaeon | reverse complement strand
GGTAGAGCATTAGCAATGAAAGTTGAGTCTTATTCCGGAAAATCTGAACCAATTGAAGATGAACAAGCAGAACTTGTGTGTGAAGCTCCAGCACCATCAATGCCGATTTACTTTTGGGGTGACGACGATAACATGACAAAATACAAAGCAGCCTATTTTGATTATTATAAAGATGTAGGAAAAATGGTCTGGAGACATGGCGATTATATTGTAATTCATAGCGATACGGGCGGCATAACATTCTGGGGTCGATCAGACGCAGTTTTAAAACCTTCTGGTGTTAGAATTGGTACTGCAGAGATTTATAATGTGATTGAACAACTTCCCGAGATTGCTGATTCACTTGTTATAGGACAAAAATGGGAAGGAGATATTCGTATTATTATGTTTGTCTTATTAAACGAAGGTTTCGAGCTCAACGATGATTTGAAAACCAAAATTAAACAAACATTGCGAGAAAAAACCTCTCCTAGACATGTTCCAAAATTAATTTTTCAAACACCTCCAGACGGCATTCCTTACACCTTCAGTAATAAAAAAGTTGAAATAGCGGTGACCAAAATCATCCATGGTATGTCAGTAGCTAATCGTGGGGCTTTACGTAATCCTAATTCCCTCGATTTCTATATAGAAATGAAGGATAAACTAAAATAAAAAAACAGTTCCAATTATTTTTGTTTGCTTTTTTTCCATTTTTTTATTTAATAATATGTATCAGGATATGAATTTTCTTTAGGAAACAGAACATTAATAATTTCCCTTGATTCATGTTTTATCTTGGCATCTTTTATAATGTAATTTATCTCTTCAAAACTCCTGTCCCCTAAGATTAACTTGAACAAGAATGATCCAGGTATTTGAAGATCACACGATTGTTCTTTCGGATATCCTTTTTCTATTTTAATTGAAGAAATTTGCCCATTATTAAAAGATAAGATAAAAGTTGTTTTGTAATTACTTATTCTTAAGTCTTGAGTTAGACCCTGAAAATTTGAATTATGAATTCTATTTTCTAATATTGGTTTTATTGTTTCTAAATATAATTTTAAATTTGGAACCTTTATTTGCCAACCATAAGTGTCATACGTTGTTCCTCCAAGTTCATCAATAAGTTCCGCTAAGTTTGTATCCTCCCTAACAGCCAAGTCAACTTGATCTGGATTTTCAATACTGGTGATTTCTTTAGTAAATTGAAGTATTTTTATCCCACATTCGCGATTCATATGTGAAGTTTTAATATCATATCCTTTATTATCATAAGACTTTCCGAATGTGAAATATACTATCGATTTTCCACCCGTCTCAATTATATATGTTGAAGCTTTAAATTCATTGTAATTGTCATTAAAAAATTTAGAGATGTAGCAATCCTTATCAAAAATATTTGAGATAAAGAAATCCTCGTAATATTGTTTGTATTTGTTAGTAATTAGATCAATATCATCTATGTTTGCTTTCCTAATCTTTAAAAATTCCAAATCGTCTTGAGGAATCTTTGATAGTGATAAAAACATTCTATGATCAAGAGGTATGGCAAATTCATAGCCTAATTTTCGATAATAATAAGGGATACCTCTTATGACAGAAATAATATATCCTTTTTCTGCCATGATAAGTTCATAAAGTTTATTTAACTCAACAATTAATTCTTTCCCACGATATTTTTCTATTGTCCCAACAAATCCCATTTCGCACACTGGAATGTTAATACTCCCAAATCTCCATTCTAAAGGCATTAAACTAATGCTTGATACAATTTTATTTGAATTTGAATCCTTAATATATAGAAATAGTACGTCTTCTTTCCTTAGATGGTTTAAAAATATATGATTAATATAATCTCTTACAGATTCACCATGTACGTTAACATTTAATTCTAAAATTTGTTGTAATTCTTCTTTCTTATTATTTTCAGCAATATGAATTGAAAACTTTTGATTAATATTCCTCTGATATCCTTTTTCAAGTCCCATTTAAGGTTTGTAAATGATATCATCTTTAGAAACTTTGTTGAAATTAATTTCTTTTTAAAATTTAATTACAATCGAATATTCTAATTATTACATTCAATTAACGAAAATCTTAATGAGATTATAATGCAAGAAAAAATAATTAGTGACGATATTCTTGAAAAGATGACTTTAGAGAATGTTTTTAAAATTTTTAACAACAATGTATTTCCGATGCTCAATGACGAGGAACAAGAATATTGTAATGAACTTCAGGAATTTTGCTTAGAACTTCACCCTAAAATTGATAAATCTAAAGATGTTTACGTGTTGTTTCCAGAACTTGGAAAGC
>JAJISJ010000096.1 GCA_022848765.1 Thermoplasmatota archaeon | reverse complement strand
AGTTATTCCGGTCAAAGAATCCGATTTCATGATTGTATATTTTGATTTCGACAAATATAATCTGGTTGATTCAGCCAAGGTAGCCCTGGATAATAATGCGTCCATTCTTAAAGACAAAAACGAAGTAGTTGTTGGAAGATTATAACTTCGATTAACATATATTGGGATATTAAGTCTATTTATAAACAATGTTTGTATAATATCTCCAGAGATAGCAGAACCTCCCATCCCATTAAAGATTATATTATTTATTTTGAATATTTTATCTATCTGTAATTTATCAACAATCTCAATAGCCTCATTTATTTGAAATGGAAATTTTTCAATTGTTTTAATTTGATTTGACTTATCTATTTTTGATATAAATTCTAAATCATCTAACATTTAACTAACCATCTCAATAAACAATATGAAAAAATACTATTTAATTATATCAAAAATAAATTGCATGCTTATTATGAAAATATTTTTAATTAAATATTTATTGTAATCATAGTAATGATAATTACAAAATCTAAAAATATCAATAACATTATAAATCAAATAAATCAAGAATCTGTTTTTATTATCGGATGTAGTGAATGTGCAACTATTTGTAAAACAGGTGGTGAAAATGAAATATCTAAACTTGAAAAATTATTAACAAAGCAAGGAATTAATGTTATAGGTTCAGTTATTTTAGAACCAGCATGCCATAAATTAAATGATAAACGTATTTTAAATAAATATAAAAAAGAATTAAAAGACATAAAACAAATTATTACTTTATCTTGTGGAAATGGAGCTCAAACAATTTCTGAAATTTTTGAAGATAAAGAAGTTATCAGCGGTACAGATACAATATTCTTAGGGCAAATTAAACATATTAATGAATTTGAAAAAAAATGTAATTTATGTGGAAATTGTATAATTGACAAATATGATGGGTTATGCCCAATTACAAGATGCCCTAAGAATATGTTAAATGGACCATGTGGAGGTTCAATAGAGGGAAAATGTGAAATTGATAACAATATGGATTGTATTTGGCATTTAATATATAAAAAACTTAAAAAAAAAAATAGATTAAAAGAATTAAGAGAAATTAATGAACCTTTTGATTGGTCGAATTCTAAAACTTGGAGGATAAAGATTTAATATGAACTATATAAGTAATTTACATAAAATATTATCAAAATCAATATTTACAATAACTGCAGAAATTGGGCCACCAAAAAGTTCTGATAATACAATAATTATTGAAAAAGGAAAAATACTGAAAGACTATGCTGATGCATTCAATATTACAGATAACCAAACAGCTGTTGTAAGAATGTCCAGTTTATCTGCATCAAAAATATTAGTAGACAATGATATTGAACCTATAATGCAAATTACTTGTAGAGATAGAAATCGTATTGCATTACAAAGCGATATTTTAGGTGCTGCAGCTCTTGGTGTAAAAAATATTTTATGTTTAACTGGTGATCATCAATCATTTGGCAATCATCCTGAATCAAAAGGTGTATTTGATGTTGATTCAATTCAACTAATTCAAATTGTTAAAAATATGAGGGATAATGGTATTTTTCAAAACGGTGAAAAAATTACTTCAAAAAAACCTGCATTATTTATTGGAGCAGCAACAAATCCCTTTTTGAAATGTACTGAATTTGCAGTAGATCGTCTTGAAAAAAAAATTAATGCAGGTACGAATTTTGTTCAGACTCAAAGTGTATTTAATATTGATAAATTTAATATTTGGATGGATGAAATAAAATCTAGAGGTTTAGATGAGATGATACATATAATCGCGGGTGTTTCACCATTAAAATCAAAGAAAATGGCTAATAGGATGAAATTTCAAATTCCTGGTGTTGATATTCCAGATGATTTATATGCTAGGATGGAAAAATCTGAAAAACCAGAAGTTGAGGGATATAAAATTTCATTGGAATTAACAAATATGATTAAAAAAATAAAAGGTGTTCATGGAATTCACTATACAGCATTATTTTGGGAAAGAATTATCCCTGAATTAGTAATAAATTCAAAATTAACTTTTAAAGATAGAAATATTAAATTTTAGTCTTTTTTATGATATATGCCTATATAGTTACTATCATTATAATTACTTACTCTTGGATTCAATAATGTTAGGATATTATTGTTTTCTGAAAAAGTATAATTCAAAGTTAAATTTATCTGTTGTATATATTCGATTGGGTTTGTATACAGATATATAATATTATTTTCAAATATTTCGTATGAAAAATTTACTGGATCGTAACTTTCATTTTTATAATAAAATTTACTGGATCGTAACTTTCATTTT
>JAJISJ010000095.1 GCA_022848765.1 Thermoplasmatota archaeon | reverse complement strand
AATTTCATTAGGGGCTGATTTTTTAAATTGTTTATCTTTAATTTCCTTCATTGTATTAAGCCACCTTTTGGACCTTTAAACCAAGAGCTCTTGCTCTAGTTCCTACAACAAAAGATTTAGTAATAAATTCAATCTCTTTAGCTTCATTTGGGGTTGATATTTGTCCTACAATAATCATTTTTTATCGTTCCTCACCATCATATTTTAGAATTATAGTTATTAAGGCATTGTTGTACAATTATATCCTCATATATATGACATTTATTGTCATAAAAAAAAATTAAAAAACTGATAGATGAATAAGGAGTTTTTTTTAAAAAAAATAATTATTTATTAATCTCCAAAAATATTATCTATCATCCATTGTGCATCAAAAGGAATTTGATCTTCATATTCTTGACCAACACCAACAAAAAGCAAAGGTTTACCAATAGTATAAGCAACTGAAAGAGCACTGCCACCTTTAGCATCAGTATCAACCTTAGTTAGTATCACACCATCAATACCAACAATTTCATTAAAACGTTTAGCTTGATCAACAGCATCATTACCCGATAGAGCATCCCCAACAAATATTATTAAATCAGGTTTAGCAACTCTTTTAATCTTCGCCATTTCATCCATAAGATTAATATTAGTTTGCATTCTACCTGCAGTATCTACTAAAACAACATCTTTATGCTTTGCCTTAGCATGTTCAACAGCATCATATGCAACTGCAGCTGGATCTGCCCCAGAACCATGTTTAACAATTTTTACTCCCAATTTTTCAGCATGAATACTTAATTGCTCAATTGCTCCAGCTCTAAAAGTATCACCAGCAGCCATTACACTTGAATAACCTTTTTTCTTTAATAGAGTTGCAATTTTTGCTATGGAAAGCGTTTTTCCACTCCCGTTCACACCTACAAACATTACAACAACAGGTTTTTCCCCATCCTTTATAAAATCAATAAAATCTAATTCATTCGATTTTAAAACATGACTAATTGCATTTTTTAAAATATTTTCAATTATATCTCCAACTTTTGATTTATTAAATGAAATATCTTTAATTTCCTCTTTAATATCCTGTTTAATGGATTCAATCACAGAATACGCCACATCAGATTCTAGGAGCCCTAATTCAAGATCCCATAATAAATCATCAAGTTTATCTTCACTTATACCTCGAGTTTTTCTCCCATCCTTCTCTACTGTTTTTTCAATACTCCTTCGAGTATCTAGAGTATATTTTAGTTCGGTTTCTATACTTTTTTCGATTTGTCTATCAATTTCTTCTTCTTTTTTACGTTTCTCTTTTGAAACCCTATCTTTTCTAAAAACTCTTTTTATTTTTACTTCTTCTGACTTCAGATTCTTTGGTTTTTCATCAATTTTTTCCCCAGTTATTTCCTTTTTTATCTCATCTTCAATTAAGATTTCATCTTGTTTTTGGGAAGAATCAAATTTTTCAACATCCCCACTTTCTTTTTCAAGTTCAACTTTTAATTCATTTTCAAGCTTATCTTCAAATTTTTTTATTTTTCTTTTTAAAAATTTAAACATATACAAAACCTAAAAAATATTATTTATTTTGAGATAGTATCATCTCTGCCTTATTCTGAGCATCAGATGATTCATTTTGAATCTGTTGAGCCATTGTTGATATTTTTTCTTCAGTTTGATGTAATTCATTAATTCTGATTTCAATATTTTTTATTGTATCCTCAATTGTTTTCTCTATCACAATTCCCTCTCCAACATCATAAAGAATTTTTGAAGAATTTTTTAACGTTGCATTTATAAATGCACCGCCTCCAATAGGTAATAATAACTCTGAATCATTTTTAACTCCATTGAGTTTTTCTAAAGTTATCATAGCTTTAGCTTGATCAGCAACTGTAGATTGTATTAGCGAAAACTGATATTCTAATGTTTTTAATTGCTCCTTATAATATTCAATTAAAGTCATATATTTTTGTAATTCATCTTCCTTTGTCATGCTATACATCTCATTCTTTGATAAAAGCAGCTAATCAATAATGTATTATTAATGTATTTGCATGGGAAAAATAATAATAAAAAAAAAATATTTTTGAAAAATTATTTATTTAATTATTCTGATTTTTTTTCTTTTTTCTAACTATTTGAATATAATAAAGCCAATTGTCAATATTTCTTAAATTTGAATTCTTTAATTTTTTATTCATATTAATCAATAACTATTTTTTTTATCTAATTATTTAAACCCAATGTGTAAAAATTACAAATTGAAATTTTTTGTTTTTAAAATAATTTTTTAGGAAATAAAGTTATAAAATATATACCGTTATATACTTCGAATTTAGGGTAAAGATAATAATGTTAAAATGTAGGAATTGCGGAGAAATATTATCAACAAATGATAATTATTGTTCA
>JAJISJ010000094.1 GCA_022848765.1 Thermoplasmatota archaeon | reverse complement strand
ATTATTTTATTTAATCATTAGAAAAGATTATCAAGATGTAAAACGATAACTTACATTAATAATTATAAATAATGGTGAATTTTATTTATGTCAAAATTAAGTTTCTTTGAAAAAATATTTAAAAAGAAAGATGAAAAACAAATCAATAATGAAAATAATAATGAAAAAGAAACATTAAATGATAATATTATACTAACACATAATGAAGTAATTTATTCCAGCGAAAACGTTAAATCTACTAAAAAATCTGAAAAACCTAAAATAAAAACCATATCAGAACAAAGAACATATCGAGATGTTGAGGGTATTGAAAAAAAAATAGATAATCTAACTAAAAATAGATTAAAAGAATTATCGATTAATACTAGTGTAAATACAAAGGTTGATACAATAATTATAAAGAAAAAAAAACATAGGAAACCATCGAACGTTATTTATGTAGTTAGTAAACCACAACCTGGTCAAGTTAAAGGGGATTGGGCTGTTAGAAGTCATGGAAAAATTTATAGTCATCATAGAACGAAAGAAAATGCAATAAAAACAGCAAGAGAAATTGCACGAAAAAAAGAAGCTACAGTACTAGTTCAAAACACTGATGGAACATTTAGTGAAGGATTCAAACCTAGACCAAAAACAAAATAAAATTAATTATATTATAAACTATTCCTGTTTTGAATAAAAAATGATTACAATTTTAAGAATTGGTCATAGGATATCTCGTGATAAAAGAATTACAACTCATGTGGCTTTAGTAGCCAGAGCTTTTGGTGCCGAAAAAATATATATCGATCAAAAAGACACCAAAATTGAGGAGAATCTTAATTCAATTAGTGATAAATTCGGTGGAAATTTTCAAATAATAACGGGGATAGATAGAAAAAAGATTTTGAAAGATTGTGAAGATACCATTGTTCATTTAACTATGTATGGTGAAAATTTAGAAAAAGGAATAAAAAAAATTGATAAAAAAAGGAATTTATTGGTAATAATTGGAGCTGAGAAAGTACCACCAGAACTTTATCAAATAGCAGATTTTAATATATCAGTAGGTAATCAACCTCATTCAGAAGTAGCAGCATTAGCAATATTTTTAGATAGATATACAAAAGGTGCATGGATTAATAATAAATATAATGGAAAAATTGAGATAATACCAAAAAATCGAGGTAAGAAAGTTATTATAAAAGATTGAAAGGCTTATTCATGATGAGAGAAGTTTCTGCAGAAAAATGTATTTTTTTACTTAAAAAAAGTGGATGTTCAGAGGAAGTAATTAAACACTGCAAATGTGTAAGAGATATTGCAGTGCTAATTGCAAAAAAAGCTAATGCGGATGTACATATTGTTGAATTAGGGGCTTTACTTCATGATATAGGAAGATCAAAAACCCATGGTATTTATCATGCAATAGAGGGAGTGAAAATTGCAAAAAATTATGGGCTATCTTCAAAATTAATAAAGATTATAGAGAGACATATAGGAGCAGGAATTCCTGCAGAGGTTGCAAAAAAACTGGGTTTACCATCAAAGGATTACATTCCAATTTCTATTGAAGAAAAAGTTGTATGTCATGCTGATAATTTAATAGATAAATGCAAAAGACAAAAAATTGAATATGAAATTGAAAAAGCTTTGCAAAAAAACCAAAAAGAATATGCAATACGATTATTAAACCTACATCACGAATTATGTAAAAAATGTGGAATTGATCTAAATAATTTATGATTTATATTCACCAGAAAAAAATAAATAATGAATGAAGGTTATGCCCAACAAAAATATATAGAGAGGCATAATGAATGTCAGTTAAAATAGATAAAGAAAAATGTACTGGTTGTGGTGCATGTGCTGAAATATGTCCAGTGGATGCAATAAAAGTAGATGATGTAGCAATTGTAGATGAAAATGAATGTATTGATTGTGGGACATGTGTTGAAGAGTGTCCAGTTGATGCTATTGAACTATAGATTAAAACACTTTTCTAAATTTTTTTTGTTTTGCAGGGGTAGCCAAGCCTGGTCAACGGCGCAAGGTTGAGGGCCTTGTCCTGTAGAGGTCCGCGAGTTCAAATCTCGTCCCCTGCATTATTTTACTGGTAAATTCATGTTTCCTTCTGCCCGGTCTAAGCATTTTGGAGGAAATCATGCAATAATTAATTTAACATACTCCATTTTTCTGTTTGTTTGAAATAATCTAACCATTTCTTTTATTCTATCCGCATCGCCATCTAATACAAATATTTCCAGACATTTATTTTCTTTTAAATGACTGTGGATTTGTGTTTTCGTTATATCCTCAAATCTGTGTTTTATCTCCGTTACGACATCCTCTGCTTCCTGGCTGTGAATTAACAGGAGTGCCGAATTTATTTTACCAGTTAACCCCTCCTTCTCTTTACTTTCCGATATAAGCATCC
>JAJISJ010000093.1 GCA_022848765.1 Thermoplasmatota archaeon | reverse complement strand
ATTGCAAAATAAAGATGTTAGAGGGGGAAGTTTATCACCTTGAAGAAGGGGTAAAAGAACATCTCCATTCCCTAATCTCAAGAAAGTTTTGTTCGAAATGCTATGAAAAGTATGGTGAGAAACAACTTTTAGTAAAGAGAGAATAATTAAAGAAATTCATAGAAAAATTCAAAAAGGTTTTTGATTGTAATTTGTATTAGGGTGTTTATATGCAGGGGTACCCGAGTGGTCAAAGGGGCAGGGCTTAGGACCCTGTGACGTAGGTCTTCGAGCGTTCGAATCGCTCCTCCTGCACTTATAAAATCATAGTTTTAAAAGATGAATCAAAATGAAGCTAATCGCATTTACAGGAATGCCCTTTTCAGGAAAAACAGAAGCAGTAAAAATTGCAAGAAAAATGAATCTTGATGTTATAAGAATGGGGGATATCGTTTGGGAAGAAGTCAAAAAAAAAGGTTTAAAATTAAACGACAAAAATGTTGGGTTTATTGCTAATCAAATGCGTGATAAATTCGGTAAGGATATATGGGCAATTAAAACCATTGAAAAAATTAAGTTGAAAAATAAAGTTCAAACAATTGTAATAGATGGTGTCAGGTGTTATGAAGAAGTGGATAGATTTAAAAATTCTATAGGTAACGATTTTCTATTAATTGCAATTAATTCTTCTGATTATTTGAGACATAAAAGAGCTTTAATTAGAGGTAGAAAAGATGATAGTAAAGTTATAAGAATAATTAAGGAACGTGATAAAAGAGAGATAGCTTGGGGAATTAAAGATGTCATTAATTGCGCAGATATAATTATATCAAATGATGATTGTTTAGAGGATTTAAGGCTTAAAATAATAGAAATAATTAATAATTTATGAAAAACGATAAATTAATCAATTGATTGTTCGTTTTTCATCTGAGGAAATAATGTTTGAAGTAAAAGTTACAATAAAATTAAAAAAAGGAATATCTGATCCTGAAGGTTTCAATACGCTTAAAGCTTTACATTTACTCGGTTTTAATAATGTAATAGAAGCTAAAACAATAAGAATATTTGATTTAAAATTGGATGGTAAGAATAAAAAAAATATTAAAAATGATGCTGAAAAAATGTGTCAGAGATTACTTACAAACCCAGTTATTCATGATTATGAGATTGAAATTATTGGAGATTAGAATTAAATGAGGGGAGTTCATTTAAATATTAACAAGTTTTTTATAAAAAAAAATGTCTCTTTTAACCTATTTGAAGTAGAAATTATTTCATCCAATGACAAGCAATTAATTGATATAAGTAATAAAATGGGTCTTGCCTTATCAAAAGATGAAATGAAAAAAATCCAAAAATATTTTATTAGAAAAAATAGGAACCCAACAGATATTGAATTAGAGGCTTTGGGTCAAGCATGGTCTGAACATTGTTGTTATAAATCATCTAAATTACCTCTTAAACAATATGTTTTTGGAATTGAAGAGAGTAAAATAATAGCTCGTGAAGATGCAGGGGTAATAGAATTTGACAAAGATCATTTTTATTGTGCAGCTTTAGAATCGCATAATCACCCTTCAGCAATTGAGCCATATGGGGGAGCTGCTACAGGTGTGGGTGGAATTGTCAGAGATATTGTATGTATGGGTGCTCAACCAATTGCATATATAGATCCTCTCTTTTTTGGACCTTTAGATATTTCTTTTAAAGATTTACCTATTGGAATTAAACACCCAAAATATTTATTTAAAGGTGTTGTCGAGGGGATTCGAGATTACGGAAATCGTATTGGAATTCCGACATTAGCTGGACAAGTTTATTTCCATGAAGGATACACAGGTAATTGTCTTGTAAATGTTGGATGCATTGGCATCATGGAAAAAAAAGAACTGATTCATAGTAAAGCAAAATCCCCAGGCGATATTTATGTTTATGTAGGCGGTAAAACTGGTAGGGATGGAATTCACGGTGTAACATTTGCATCTGCTGAATTAACTGATAAAAGTGAAGATTTAAGTAGATCTGCTGTTCAAGTTGGTGATCCAATTACAAAAGAACCAGTTATTCACGCTACTCTTGAATGTAATAGAAAAGGTCTTTTAGAAGGTTTAAAAGATTTTGGCGGAGGAGGTCTATCTTGTGTATGTGGAGAATTAGCATATTCAGCTGGATTTGGAGCTGAAATTCATCTTGATAATATCCCTTTAAAAGAAGAAGATTTAGATCCTTGGGAAATTTGGGTTTCTGAAAGTCAAGAGCGAATGATGTTTTTAGTGAAACCAGGTAATGTTAATAAAGTTCTTCATATTTGCAAACAATGGGATGTAATTGCAGTACCAGTTGGTAAAGTAATAAAGGAGAAAATATCGCGAGTTTTTTACAAGGGAGAAAAAATTCTTGAAATGGATCTCAAATTTCTAACTGGAGGACCTGTTTATGATAGTTGTATTAGACCATATAAAAACCCGGATTTTTTTAAAAATGGAAAAATGGAAAAAGATTTTGAAATTCCAGATTTAAATGAAATTTTAAAGAAATTACTTTCTTCACATAATATTGCATCAAAAGAATGGGT
>JAJISJ010000092.1 GCA_022848765.1 Thermoplasmatota archaeon | reverse complement strand
AGGGGTTTAAAGTGAAAGGACTGGACTTTGAGTTGACCCCAAAAATGGGGGGCAACCCAAAGTAATTCCTCCTGTTAGACACCTCGAGCTCGGCTAAGCCCATGATGATTATTAATACGATTATAAAAACTTCTCGATGTAAATCTACCCTTCTTTAAATGTTACAATATATCGTAGCTGCTCCTGTGAAATAAAATCAAGTGGTTCTCCATTAATTTCAGCATAAGGATACATGAAATAATTCAAAGGATCCCCATCTTGTGGAGGATTCAAAATAATATCTCTACCAGTTGAAAGATCAACATACGTTTCACTTTGAATTCCAAAATAATAATCCCTAGCTACTATAATCTTCTGGTCATCCAAATCTAAATTTTCATTTAACATTAGTTTTGCAACATCAGATGGGTCAACAGGTATCCAACCATAACCTGGATTATAAAATTCAGCATGACAGTGATAAGAACCTGTAATATCACCATCTTTGGATATTCTAGTACCAAAAATCTCTCTTGATGGAACTCCAACACTTCTTGATAGTGCAACAAAAACAGATGAAAAATCTGCGCATTTTCCTCTCAGGTTTTTCAATAATTTACAAACATCTCCATCTCCACAAAAAGTCAAATTTGCATCTCTTTCTCCATATTCAATAAGATAATCATAAATTGCAATCGCTTTTTCTATAATAGATTTATTTCCTTTTGTTACCTCATCAGCTATCTCTTTAACTTCTCCATCTGTTGGACCTAGCACTGTTGGAAGTAAATATTGCTCAACATCAACAGGTAATAAATCATCTGTTATTGAAAAATTCTTCTTAATTTTTTCAGTTCTGCTTATATCATATGATAAATTTAATTTCGGAAATATCTCTGGATTATTCCATTCAGCATATAAAATAATAATTCCATATTGTGATTCACTAAATATGCTAGTATAATCATAATTACCTTCAATTAAATAATCAGTTATTTCCTGATATTCATTTGAAACTGGATATGGAATCCATAATCGAACAATTTCTGATGTTTCATTTGTTCTTATAGTAAAATTAAAAATCATTTTTCCTTGTTTCTCTTTTGGGATAATATCCTCTGTTGAAAAGTATTTGATATTCACTTGAGAATTTTCGATACATCCAATAAAAAATCCTGAGATAAATAATATCATTATAATTATACTGCAAAATTTCTTTTTCATAATTATTAAAGCCCATTTTAATACCATTTATATAATTTATTCCCAATTTTTATTAATAATGTAAAGTATTTTATCAAATAATGAATAATAATTTTCTTAAGTTTAAATCCATTTTTTTAATAATAATTATTATTTTTTGCATTCAATGTTATTTTTATCAAACTGTAATAGGTGAAGAACATACTACGTCCTCCATTTATGTAGATATCACTGGAAAAGGAAATTTTTCAACAATTCAAGACGCAATTGATAATGCTAAAACTGGAGATATCATATATGTTGGAAACGGTACATACCATGAAAATTTAGTAATCGATAAATCAATAATCCTTATTGGTGAAAATAAAACAAATACAATCATTGATGGTAGATTAGCAGGCAATGTAATCAAAATTAATTCAAATAATGTAGAAATCCAAAATTTCACTATTCAAAACAGTGGAATTTATTTCCCAAATTCAGGAATAAACATTACTTCAAGATACAATATTATTAAATTTAATATTATAAAAAATAACCTATATGGTATAATACTTTATGACTCATCAAATAATACGATACAAAATAATATAATAAAAGAAAACAAAAATTGTGGAATCTATTTAAGTAATTCTTCAGCTAATTTTATCTCAAATAATACTGTAAAGGATCATAATTTTAATGGTGTTGGAATCTATGATCAATCTAATTATAATGTTTTAAAAAATAATATATTTTTCAACAATGGTTATTGTGGAGTAAATATTAAAATTTCATCAATGAATGAAATTATATTGAATAATATATCAAATAATTATATTGGGATTCATATCCCATCAGATGAAAATAATATTGATGAAAATTATTATTCTAACAATAATGTTGATATTGATAAAGAAAATTTGTCACCAGGATTTGAATTAGAATTATTAATCATATCAACTTTAATTATTTCTCTTCTTTTATGGAAAAGAAAAAAAATTGTTTTATAATAAATATTTTTGAAATATGAGTTGATGTTTTTTCCATTTTAATAATGTAATATTGGATCTAATAAATATTAAATTACTAAAAAATATATATTATCTGATTCCAGTTATTACAATATTATCAATTATAATCAATTTATATCTAAATAATATCCAGTAACATTTAATATGTCTCTAACTAAATATGTTAAACATATTTTACATTTTCATTTCTGTATTACCCTCCTTATAAGTCCTAAATCTTTTCTACTTTTTGACGTGTGGATATTGTAATAATATGTTTTACAATTAAAGAGAAAGAATGGGTAATAAAAATATATACTACTTAAATATCTTTTTTAAATAGAATTGAGGGAAAATCATTTATTTTATCCAAGTGTTTATATAAATAATGCCTATATCCAATACTATAACTTAATAGG
>JAJISJ010000091.1 GCA_022848765.1 Thermoplasmatota archaeon | reverse complement strand
CAATAATTCTTGGGTATGTGGCCAAGAAACAAGGAGATAATTATGGAACCTATGGAATATACCTAGGTGTACTAGTAATAATTGTTGCATTAATTACTGTTTTACTAACTACACCAACAAGTGTTGAAACGAGCTATTATTAACGCTGACTATCAACATCATAATCAGCAAGTAATAATGTTACAAATGATGGTTTAGTGATATCTGTTAAATCATCCTGACATCCATCAGACAAGACGAGATTTGAACTCGAGTTTACTGGTAAAAAATTTGGTAATCCTCCTCAGAAAGGTTTATTATTATTCTTCATTTATAAGTGTTGATTATCTATGGATATATTAATAAGAGGCGAAAGAAAAGAGGATTATGATGATATTAAAAAAATTAATGATTTAGCATTTGGACAAGAAAATGAAGGAAGAATGGTTGAGGCACTTAGGAAAACAAGGGGTTATAATCCTAAGCTATCTCTTGTAGCAGAACTGAATAATAATATCGTTGGACATATTCTATTTTATCCGATAAAAATAAAAAATGAAAAAAAAGAATTTACAGCATTATCTCTGGCACCAATGGCAGTTTGTCCAAAATATCAGAATAAAGGAATTGGTAATAAATTAGTAATAAAGGGTATTGAGGTTGCAAGGGAATATGGTTTTGGTGCAGTCATCGTTGTTGGACATCCAAAATATTATCCTCGGTTTGGGTTTCAGCCTGCAAGTAATTGGAGAATGCAACTTCCATTTGATGTCCCCGATGATGTGTTTTTAGCATTAGAGCTAAGAAATAACTATTTGAAAAGTTTTAGAGGAAAAGTAGAATATCCAAGAGAGTATTTTGATGCTTTATAGCCCTAATATCCATTAAACGAGATTTGAACTCGGAAATTATATCTCTTTTTTCATTATATTTTCAAATCGGGTATTGCTAATAGGGTGATAACTGATATTTTCTCCGTTATAAATAATACTAAATGTTCCGAAAGCACACGGTGTATCTTGAACAGCATTTGAATCTTGCAAATCGACCAGATTTGGTTTTAGGTTAAATTTGTTTTTTGCTGATTTTAAGATGGCTTTTACATTTTTTTCTGTGTATGGACATTGTGGTGAGCGAATAACATATAATCCTTTTTGATATTTTTTTAAATTATCAGTCATATTTGATTTAAACTTTGGATTTTTAGATTTTACATCAAACTTTTTTACCAATAAATCAAAATCAGGCTTCGCGCTATCAACAACTTGGAAACCTTTCTTAAGGAATATATCCTTGTTTGCCATAAATGGACCTTTTCTTGTCACAACTGCAACTCCCAGCATATTTTTCTTTATTGCATCATTTATGCATTCGTCGATTAATAAAGAAGCATGACCTTTACCTTTGAACTCTTTTTTAAATCCAACAAAAATACAGTGAATAAACATATATCCATCCGCATCTACGGGACGGTGTGCATATTTTCCTGGAATGTATTCAAGCATTCCTTGATATCCGCCTTTTTTTGATAATATTGCTTTTATCCTCAATCCTTTTGGATAATATTCCTTAAACCATTCAATTTTTTTTCTTAATTCCAAATGTTTTTTCACATCTTTATATCCACAAACGCCATAGTCTGCAATATTTTTTGGTGTAAGGTCTATGATTTTTATATCGCTCATATTATTTCCTCCATAATTATTTTAAAATCATTTTAATTTCTTTACCACAGGAATAACATTTCCCGTTATGAACACATAGTACTCCACCACATTCTTGACATCTATATTTTGCTTTTTGCTCATTAAGAAACTTGTTTATTCCTTTCTTTTTAATTTCTTTTAGATTCTTGATCATGCTCATATTGTATCTCTCACGATACAATTTATCAATTTTTTCTAAATGAGAACAGGGAAAATCAGAACATTCATAGCAATATTCAATTTCTTTTTTTGTAAGCTTTTTGCAATATTTTTTCAGAAATGCACAGCTTTTATCTCTTGGTTTGCAACCAATACATTTCATTTTCCTTTTTTTTCCACTCATAGTATATCCAAAATAGCCAATACAAATTCGACAGTTCATCCCACAAGGCGCAATCAAATCCTCAGTAAATTTATCATTTTTTACACTATCAATTTTACCTATAACATCCAAAACAATTTCCACAGGCATTAAAGACTTTTTTACTATTTGATTATGTGTTAAACCTTCCTCATAAAGTCTTTCTATTACAACTGTCATCGGTTCGGCAAATTCAATAATGTGATTGTCAGGATCATATATTCTAAAACATCTTTGACCCCAGGGTTGCTCAATTATATCATGTACAAAAATAATTTTTTTACTTTTTAACTTTGCAAACAATGAATCTAAATCTTCACCTTCAAAATAGAGTTCCGCATCCTTTTTATTTTTTGAAGCATTTTCTTCTTTTAAACCCATCATTTTATGGGCATAAGACCTATCCCAAATTGAAAAACCACCAATGAATCCAACACATCTTCCAAAATCCATCTCAATTTCTTGACCTAAGATATCAGTATAAAATTTCTTTGATTTTTCAACATTATCAACAAAAAATACAGCACCATTATATTTAGGATTCTCATTATTAACCATTTAATCAACCTAAATAAGATAGGAATTGTTTATTTAAATATCTTTA
>JAJISJ010000090.1 GCA_022848765.1 Thermoplasmatota archaeon | reverse complement strand
CAAATATGAACATTTTTCTTCTTAATTTCTTCTATATTTTTAGCATCATTGGTAGCATAAAGTGTGCATACATCCACAGTATATTGGTTATTTTTCTTTGCCTCAATAACAAAATTCCTTAAAAGAAGCTCTGCTCCACCAATATTTAAAGAATTAATCACTTCAAGTACTTTAATCTTTTTATTGATATTGTTATGAAATAAATCATAATCATTTGATGTCATCATAAAATACGATGGTTCCTTTATTAGTCTATTTTTATATAAATATTTCCCAAAATTAAATCTTAATACTATCGATACTATGATTCTTTTTTAACAATGACAAAGAAAGACCCATCAACAAACCAAAAATCAATCTATTGCTCCCTGCAACAAAGCCAAAAATTAAATGAATCATAAAGGATAAACAGGACATTCTTAATCCCAAAATATATTCCTTGCCATTACGGTATTTCAAATATCTTTTTTCTTCAAAAAGTACTTTTATTAATATAAGAAAAATCATTACCATGGCAATAAATCCAAAGATACCGTTTTCCGCAAGTAATTGAAGAAAAAAGGCATGGGGAGCCATATTTTCCGGTATCTCAAGGTATCTCCCCAGATAAAAATAAGGATTTTCTGCAGCATATTTTCCAAAATTTCCTGAACCGATGCCTATTATTGGATTTTTTCTAAATATTTCCATACATAAAGCAATCATGCCAGATCTTTGGTAATTACTTTCAGAATAAGTTAAAAAAGGATTGATAGCCCTTTTATTGATATTGTTTTGTACACCGGGAATATTAATTAATATCAAAATGATAATTACTATGATTCCGACCATTTTCAAAATATATTTTTTATTTTCTCTAAAATGAATCAAAATGTAATAACTCAAGGACACAATTAATGCCAACCAGGCTCCTCTTGTAATAGATAGAATATTTGTAATGATTAATATGATGCAAGTAAAGCCAATCAAATAATTTTTTTTTGAAAAGGGGAGTAAAAGGCTTAGCGAAAATATGCTGGGATATCCTAGCAATACCCTATAACCAGAAAAAAAATTTAAATTTAATATCGAAAAAAACACTGAAATTAAAACCGGAAAAAAATGGACTAAAAATAATATCCAATAAATATACTTAAAATATTTGAAATTAAAGATCAAAATCACAAAAGCAAATATTTCTACCCATTTCAATAAATCACTTATCACCAAGGTTTTATCCATAGCCGGCCAAAAGGAAATAATTTTGGAAACAAAAAGTAGAAAAAATCCCATCAAAAAAAGATGAAAGTACTTTTTATCTTCATCTATTTCATTAATTATTCTTCCTTTCTCCAAGACGAATTGAATAATAAAATAACTCATTAAAAAGATCAGTAATGGGATTTCAAAGATATGAAATTGGTATCCGAATAAATCAAATAACATATATTTTATAACACCCGTCAATTTTCATTTGATATTTGTTCTGTTTTATTACTTCTACTATTCATTAAGATTTCCTGCAGCTGTCGATAAAGCCGCCAGCTCCACAGATTAATGCTTTCTTCATTTTCTTCTCCATTAACATAGCACATCAATTAAATTTCCTGTTATAGCAATTCATTTATTTTATTTAACTAAAAGTCTTTTAAATAATTCAAGATAATCGCCTGGTTTTTTCCCTTTTCTAAAAATTGCCAGAAAAGCCCTCATTAATACGCCCATCAGATGAAATATTTTTGCAAATAATACCTCTAAATTACTATGATGCAACATCCGAATATTCCTTAAGTCATTAGTTATGGAATGATATAACATCTCTGTTAAGTTTTTCTCAATGCTTTTACTATGCAAGTGAATAATGCTTTCATCAGTCAATACTCCGATATCATATCCTGCTTTATGTACCCTATAGCAAAATTCAACATCTTCGCCATACATAAAATAATTTTCTCTAAGGAGGCCGACCTGGTCCAGGATTTCCTTCCGTGTCATCAGGCATGCTCCGCAGACAAAATCGACTTTTTTAAAATGATTATCTTCCTTTTTACTTTTTCCAAGCCTCTTCCATGTCTTTGTAAAAAGAATTTGACTTTTAAGTATTTCCCAAACCGATGGAAAGCTTTCCCCGCAACTTTGCAATGTTCCGTCAGGATATAACAACTTGCATCCTAAGATACCGACCTGTGGTTTTCTTTTCATATACTCTATCATCCTGTCAAAAAAATAGGTATTTGTAACCACTGTATCGTTATTTAATAATAGAATATAATTTCCCCTGGCTATTTTTATTGCTTGGTTATTAGCTTTTGCAAAACCTAAGTTTTTATTATTTTCAATTAATTTCACATCGACAAATTTATTCTTGATTAATTCAACACTGCTATCTTCTGAATTATTATCAACCACTATAATTTCGTACTTACTAACATTATGGGTGTGATAAATAGAACTCAAGCAATCCCGTAAAATATCTTTATTATTCCAATTGACAATAATGATACTGAGCACAATTCTATGGCTTTTTTTCTTTTTCTCGACCTTTGAATAATTCTTTGATATCATCTTCCAAAACTTTCTTGTTATTTCATCAGTCTATTTTTAATATTTAACATTGTTTTAAATTGGTTTACCCAAGGATAAGTCTTATTTTTACTACTTTTTATAAAAT
>JAJISJ010000009.1 GCA_022848765.1 Thermoplasmatota archaeon | reverse complement strand
TATATATATTGTTGATATTGAAATATTATAACTATAAGAAAGGTTATTATGATTATTAAAATAATTTTTTCAATGTTAATATTTTTTTTTACAAATTATTCCTAGAATTTATTGTTTATTGGATTTAATATATAAATCTATATTGTATTATAAGGAATTTTTATATAATCACATTATTAATATGTCATATATGATTAGAAATATTCCAAGATCTGATTTATTTATTACCTTTTCTTTATCGTTTTCTATAATTGTTTTAATAATATTAATTTATGAAAATCATTATAATAAAAATTACAACCCTTTTTCATTTTTTCTTTTTGGAATTGGGTTTATAACTTTTATTTTATTAGTAATCTACAGAAAACACTTGAAAGGATTTTTATAGATATTAATTAAATTAGATTATTTTTTTACTTTTTTCCAATCAGATAGAAAATTCTTGATTCCGATATCAGTTAGTGGGTGATTAACCATTTTTTTAATTACTCCTGGGGGGATAGTGGCAATATCTGCTCCTATTCTAGCTGCCTCTATAACATGAATGGGGTGCCTTATACTAGCAACAATTACTTCAGTTTCAATATCATAATTATAGAAAATATCAACTATCTCTTCAATAATAAGCATTCCTTCTTGTCCAATATCATCAAGTCTACCTATAAAAGGACTAACAAAACTAGCTCCTGCTTTTGCTGCTAATAAAGCTTGATTTGCAGAAAAAATGAGTGTTACGTTTGTCTTAATTTTTTCCTTTGTTAATAATTTTACAGCTTTCAAACCTTCTGGAGTCATTGGAATTTTTATTGCAATGTTTTTTCGAAATTTCTGGTCAATTTTACTTACAAGAATTTTCGCTTCTTTAACCATATCATCAGCTTTTTCACTTACAACCTCTAGACTAATTGGACCATCAACAATTTCAAATATTTCATCAATTATTTCTTCAAATGATCTTCCACTTTTTGCAACTAAGGTTGGATTGGTTGTTACACCATCAACAATTCCCCATGTTGCAAGTTCCCTAATTTCATCTAAATTTGCAGTATCAACAAATATTTTCATAAAGATTCAACTCAATTTTGGGATATTATGTTTATATACATAACTTTTTGGATATTAAAAATAATAAAATCCTATTAATGATTGTTTCTGTAAATACATATGTATATATTTAATAAAAACGAAACATATATATATTTAAGTATACATCTCATTTATTGTTGTGATGGGAAATGCCTCTAACAAGAAAAGCCCGAGTGGTGGGTAGCAGCCTGGTTTTAACTATTCCAAGTCAACTAGCTGAAGCTCATGATATAAAAGATGGAGATGATATTGAAATCATCCCCCTAGGTATAGGGGAATTTAAAATAAGAAAATTAAAGGATTAAAATAATTATTTTTTTAAATGTATCTACAATTCAGATATAAGATCACGTATAATTTTTTCCTTATTCTTAGATTTAATAATCCCACTTGCCAATAAAACTCCTACAGATCCAAGCTCAATAGCTCTTGCAACATCTACTCCGTTTTTAACTCCAGCACCACAAAGGACTTTAACATCATCATCAATATCTTTAACAGCATTAACACTACCAGAAACAATATCTGGATTTGCTGTAGTAACTGAAATATCTCCGCCAATTAACTCGGGAGGTTCAACCGCTAAAAAATTTGGTGATAAGGTGGCAATAGCTTTTGAAGTCAAAATATTATTTGAACATACTATTTGGTCTAAATCTAATTCTTTTGCACGAGAAATACAAAAATCTATATCCGCTAGATTTAATCTATGCTCACTATGATTAATCAATGAACCAACAGCTCCAACAGATTTTACAGCTTCAGGCAAAATCCAGCCAGTATGACTACCTGGTTTAATTGGATCAATATGTTCAGCAAAAACAGGTATTGAAATATTATCAGAACATTCTTTAATATCAATAGATTGAACAGATACAGCCATATTAATACCTGTTTCAATGGATACTTTATCCATCATTTTTGCAATATCCAAAGCATTTTTACCTGTAGATTCAGTATAAGTTTTCATATTTAGTACAATTACCGGAGTTTTCAACATATATAATCCTCACATAACAAATAAACTAGTTAATCAATATTGTTTAATAAAATTTATTAAATCACAATTTTGTTTAAACTATTAAAAGCTTGCTTAATATTTTTTGATTTAATAATATATGATCCAGATACAAACATATTCGCCCCGGCTTCATCAACAATATTAATAGTTTTATCAGTTATTCCACCATCAACCTCAATATTAATATTGGGTGAAATCTCCCGCAATTTAGATATTTTATTCACAATTTCTGGTATAAAAGGACTTCCATAAAAACCTGGATTAACTGTCATAATCAATACTTGATCAAGTTGATCTAAATAATCAACTATTTCATCTAATGATGTTTCAGGATTTAAAACAAATCCAATTTTCTTACCCTCATTCCTTACAATATCAATAACTTTTTGAGGATTAATAAGAGTTTCAAAATGGGTAAGAATCATATCAATTTTTAAATGATTTTTTACAATCCATTCTACAGGATTTTTTACCATAAGATGAGCTTCAATTAAACAATCAATATTTGGAATTTTAAAATCAAAATCAATCGAATGATTAGATACAAAAACTCCATCCATAAAATCTAATTGGATAATTTCAGCAAAATTTTGAACCTTTTTAATTCTTAGTTCTAATTCTGTTTGGTTTTTTGCAATTATCGCAGGTATTACAATTTTCTTCATATACTCCAACTCAAAATAATCAATGGCGAGTATAAAATAATTCCTAATATAAAAAATAATGGTTTTCCATCTCTACCCCAAGGTAAAGAATGTCTGAATACAGAAAACATTAAAACTCCATTTAAAAAACCTATTAGAAAAGTTAGAACATAATTATCGATAATAGAAAATATAAATAATGCAATAATGACACCAATCAATGTTGAAAAAGAAAGTAATAAATTAATTTTTATTGAAATAACTCTATTGAAAGATAATATGCTTACAACTGTGAAAATCAAAATTGGAAAAAATAATAATAAACCTTTTTCAATACTCTCATTTAAAAAATTAAAAATAATAATTCCAAGAATAATATGGTATATAAAAGAAATTAATATACCTTCAATCAATAACTCTTTTTTAATTACCTTTTTTTCATAATGATGATATACATGTTTTTCAAAAAAATGGAAAATAATAAATCCTACTAGTGGAGATATAAATAAATATTCATTTAAATTAACTGCTCTCTCACTAAAAGTAGGAAACAATTCAAGAAAAATATATGTAACGGATATACCTGCTGATAGAGATATCGTTTGATTATAATATGGGCGATAAAATTTAGAAAAACGTTCACTAAAAAATTGTGCAGATCCAATTACAGTTGCCATTAATAATGCAATTATTAATATCAATTGTTCCATACTTAAAAAATAGTTATTAATATTACATATAATAATATAGTTGTTATTTTTTTTATAATTCAAATATTTTTTTCTAATACACTTTTTGTTTCATTTTTATAGTCTTCAACATTTGGTTGATCAAATGGATTTACATTCAAAAGAAAACCCAAATACATGATCTCAATCATTTTATATTGTAAAAATTGACCAATTGAAGATTCATATTTATCTGGAAATACAATTTCAAGAAAAGGTCTTTTTCCTTTTTTATATGATTTTTTAGTACCATAAAAAATCGCATCCATAATTTCAGAAATTTTTTTCTGTTGAATATTATTAACCAATGTTGAATATTCATCAAAATTAGGTAATTTTAATGTTGATTTATTTTTATTAATTTTAATAAAAGTTGTAAATTTGTCATAGGGTCCCCCAAGATATAATTGCGCCATTGAATGTAGATCAGTTGAACCTATAGAAACTGTTGGAGTTATCCCACAAAATATCTGTTTATTATCCTTATTATATTCTTTACCAATACTTTCACCAATTAATTGTCGATACCATTTACCAATAGATTCAAAATCAGGACTAAAAAGAAATAAATCATGAATATTAAAACCCATTTTATAATATTTATAAATATAGCAAGCACTTCGTGATGCAATATTTTTATCAATATCTAGAGATAAACAAATATCTCTCATTGCTAGAGCCCCTTCCAATATTTTATCAATATTCAAACCAATTAAACCTAATGGGAAAAGGCTAACAGAGGAAAAAATCGAATATCTTCCACCAACATTTTTTGGAATACCTAAAACATCAAATCCTTTCTCTTTAGCGAATCTCCAGAATTTTGAATCTTCATCTGTTGTAACAATAATATATTTTTTATATTCTTTAATATATTTCTTGATTATATCAATAAAGATTTCAAAATTTGAAATAGTCTCTGTAGTACCCCCAGATTTACTAATACAATTAATTAAAATTTTTTCTCCTTTTTTTAAAGCAGGTTCTATGATATCAATTATGTCATTCAACTGATCTGAATCGACCGTATCAGCATAAAAAATTTTAATATTAGAATCTTTTAGATTATAATATTTTCCAAGTAGTGCTTCTTGAATAGCAAGTGTACCTAAATTACTTCCACCAATCCCGATAACAATAATATATTTCGGATTTAGTTTTTTTTTAATTTCAATTAAATTTTTAATTTTTTTTACCATATCATAATCGTTAGGGAGATTTATCGAACCATACTTATCCTCATATTCATGATCCAATGAATCTTTTATGTTTATAATCTCATTTTTTAATTTTTCAAATATGATGGCTAAATCCTTTTTTGAAACTAAACAATTATTATCATTAAAATCAATTAAATCCATTTTTTCAAATCCTTATTTATTTTAATTCTATATTTATTAAAGTTTCGACAAATATCATCACCTTTTAAATAACCATCATGAAATCTTTGAATAATTCTAAACGCATCATTGAAATCTGATGCTAGGAAAATGTTTTCAAGATCTTTATTTGATAAAAATTTTTTCTTTAGAGGGTTATCTTTAATCCAATTATAAAAATTAACCCACATATCCCCCATAAGAATAATAGGAATATTGCAAATATGGTGAACTTGAACTAATTGCCATGTCTATGCAAGTTCAAGTAATGTACCTATACCTCCTGGTGCAACAACCACCACATCAGATAATATCATAAAATTGTCAAGACGTTCTGAAAATAATTCAAAATTTTTTTTAATATCAAGATGTCTGTTTGGAATTTGTTCATCTGGTATAATGATATTTAATCCAATTGTATGAGTTTTTTTTGTTTTTCTACCATCATGATGGCCTTTGCATGCAGCTTCCATGATACCTGGGCCACCACCTGTGACAATATCAATATTTCTATCACCTATTAATTTTGCTAGTTTGTATACTTGTTTATATGCATTATCATATTTTTTTATTCTAGCTGATCCAAATATTGTAAGTCTAAAATGTTTTTTATATAAATTATGTTCAAGTTTATAGTCTTTCATCTGTAAATCCTTCTAAATTCTAAATTAATAACAATATTAATAATGATTTTCATAATAAAAAATTAAAAAAATTACAATAGTTATTTAATATAAATATTGAATTAATTAATCGGAAATTGATGCAATGAATAATTATAAAATTAATAATTATAAAAATAAATCCAAAAAAAAATACAAAGAATATGTTATTGGTTGTGATTTAGGTGGTACAAACACAAATATAGCGGTTGCTGGAATACAAAAAATGAAACCAGACCTCTTATTCTCATTAGATTTTAAAACAATAAAACTAAAATCCATAGTTCCAGCCATTAATGATACAATAAAATTTGCTAATGATCATTATAAAATAAATGTTAATTCTGCATGCATTGGGGCCGCAGGGGTAATTAGCAAATCAAATAATTATGCAAAACTGACTAATATAAATTGGGATGTAAATAAAGGAGAAATAATTGAATCTACCTCTTTATCAAAAGTTAAAATACTAAATGATTTTCAAATAATTGGCTATGGAATTAATTTATTAAACCTCAATGATACAAAGGATATAATTGCAATACGAGAAGGTAGAGCTAATAATCAAAATAGAGAAGAAACAATAGCAATAATTGGGGCAGGAACTGGCTTGGGTAAAGTAACTTTAATCTATGATAAAACAAAGGATGTTTATGTGCCAAATCCGAGTGAGGGGGGGCATTCGGATTTACCACTATATAATAATTTTGAATTGGAACTGGCTGCGTATATTAAATTAATTAAAAAATCATCATATCCAATAAATTATGAAGATATTTTATCTGGTAGAGGGATAATGAATATTTACAAATATATCCGCAAAAAAAAAATATTTAAGGATACAAAATATACAAAAGAAATAGATAAAATATCGGATAAAACACCTTTAATCTCCGAATATAGACAAAAAGATAAAACCTGTAAGGAAGTTTTTAATATATTTACAATCTTTTTTGCACGTTGTTCAAAAAATTTTGTATTGGATAATTTATCCACTGGTGGATTGTATATTGCAGGTGGAATTTCAATTAAAAATAAAGAAATATTTAATTCAAAATTATTTTTCAATGAATTTGTAAAAACTTCAAAAAGAGAACAGTTTTTAAAAAATATTCCAATTTATTTAATTTTAGATTACAATATAAGCTTAAAAGGAGCATGTTTTGCTGCAATGTTAAATGGTGAAAATTAACGATAAAGAGTTAATCCTGAATTTCAACACCCTTCCAAAATGCTATAAAATTTTTTATTTTAGAAGCTGCGGGTTTTGGATTAGCATAATACCATGCAGAATCCTTATTGACATCACCATCTACAACAATATCATAATAACTAGCAAATCCCTTCCATGGACAAGTTGTATGATAATCACTTTCTTTTAAATATTCCATATTAACTGAATCAGGTGGAAAATAATAATTGTCTTCAACAATCTCAAAATCATTACTATCTGCTATTACTACATTTTTCCATATCGCTTTTGCCATAAATATAACCTCAAAAAAATTTAAAACAATGATTCATTTATAAATCCATTTAATTAAAACATATTATAAAAAATATAGTATTATTTTAATCAATTTTAAGTTTTTAAAAACATATTTAATATATATTCTCATATTCGGGATGAATTAAATGTCGATACTCCCTCAAGCAAGTTTATTTCTTGGAATAATACCTGCTCTATTCCTACTATTTTTAGGGTTAAAAGGTTACGATGGATATTATAAAGAAAAAAATGTTTTTTTATCATTTGTTATAGGGATAATATTAGGAGTCATTGCAGCCGTAATGGAAATTATAACCTTATCTATGGGGATTTTTATAATAATTTTATTTCCAATACTTGAACAAATACTAAAATTAATGACATTAAATATCGGGAGACTTCAAAAACAAAAATCAACGGTTGTATATGGCTTATCATTGGGGCTTGGATTTGGGTCAGTCTTTACTCCAATATCACTAATATTAGCAAATTTTGAAACAGAGTCGTTAACATTAATTTCATCTGTTATAATCGGTTCCTTTGGAATAATATTATTTCAGGCAGGAACAGGAATAATAATTGGATACGGAGTTTTTACAGGAAAAATATTGAAATATTATATTATAGCAATATTACTTCACATGCCTTTTACGGCGTGGTTTTTTTTAACAGGATTCTATCGAATAGAACAAACCCAAATTTTATTAATTTTTTACGGACTGGCTGTTTATTGGTATGCATCAAACAAAATAATGATAAAAATTCTAGATAGAAATAAAAGGAAAAAAGAGAAAGAAAAAATTTCTTCTCAAGGTAATTAATAATGGATGAAAAAAATATAAATCCAGAATTTTCTAAGATATATTCAAATAATAAATTAAAATCTTTCATCGCTGGAATTCTATTAATTATTGCAGGATCAATTTCAATTCTAATGTGGATTGGTTTAGCATCATTAGATATTCCATTTATTGAATCAATAATATTACCAGAATTTCAGAATATACCTAAGGAATATACTATAGTTGATATATCTTCAGATTCAATAAAAGAATTATTAATAATTTGCGGATCTATTGGTTTTTTCCTTTCAATATTCACAATTCTTGGGGGAATAATGTCAATAAAACATCAAATGTGGAAAATATCGATAGTAGGAGGAATCTTAGGTATTTTTTCAATAGGTCCTTTATTTGTATCAAGTATACTATCAGCTATAGGTGTAATATTAGTTTTTATATCTCGGAATGAATTCCAATAAAAAATAAAATAATGGAGAAATTTTCAAAAATATTTGAATTATTTCATCCATAAGGTTAAAAACAATTAATTAACCTTCAAACTTATTATTACAGTATGGACAGAATTTTGCATCTTCTGGAATAATACGGCCGCATTTCGGACATCTACGTCTAGAATCATCAACGTTTTTATCAATTTTTGTCTTCGACAATGAATCAGGCAAGGAAAAGAAAGACGCAATTTCTAAAATTGTTGCAATTATCAAAATAAAAAATCCAATAATAAATATTGTTGTAACAGCCCCAATTAAATAAACAAGACCAGTTGTTTTAAATAAATCAACTTTTGTACGTTCCGCAATACCATTAAAACTTTTTCTTAAAAATAAAGCTCCAAGAATGAGGAGTATATAACCAACAAGAATGGCAATACCACATCCTATTATACCGCCCAAAGCGGGTGCAAAACTATTAGAAATATAACCTTGAAAATTTGTAAAACCTGTAAATTGCTGCATATCTAAATTAGGAAAACTTAAACCCAAAGCAATAAATGAAAAAACAAAAACTGAAATAAAAGCTATAACTGCAACAATATTAATAATAAAGCTATACAAATAATTCTTGAAAATATCATGATCTTTTGTTTCATCAGCAATATACTTAACCGCTACAAACAACAATACAATTCCAACAATATTAACAACAGGAAAAAGAAGTAATATTGCTCCTATACCACCAAAGATTTTCGCATCTCTTAATTTACTCATTCTACATCTCTCCAAAAATTTAAATAATTCTTTTTTTGAGCCAAAAGCTCCCTAAATCTCAAAGTATGAATAAGATTCGTATATTAATTAATTTTTGATATAAAAAATTGGTAAATTTTATGAATAATCCAAAATTATTTTTTTATTCTCCTATTAGAGTTAAAATCATTTTAAATCTTTTAAGTGCATGCAAAGCATGAGGTTTATCTGCAGGCATAATTATCATCTCACCCTTCTTTAAAATATTTTTATTTCCCTCAATAGTTATTTCTGCTTCCCCATCTAAAATATATACTAATGCATCATAAGGAGCACAATGTTCACTTAAACCTTGCCCTGAATCAAAAGTAAAAAATGTTACAGTTCCACATTTGTTATTAATCACAGTTTGACTTATAATAGAATTATTTTGATAATCAGATAAATCAATTAAACTTATTACTTCACCTTTATTTATACTCATTTTTAATTTCCTCCAAATCAATAACATCTATAATTTTTTCACAATATACTTTGGGTTCTATATAATCATATTCACAAATACTAAAATAATCCAATATTAAACTTTAATTTGTTTTATTTATATGCTTTAAAAAAAATTTAAATCAATACTTTTATTTTTTAAATAATGCCAATTCATCAAGAATAACACCAATTGCTAAACCACAGATTAATCCTGTAATTAAACCAGTAATAACTCTTATTAAATTTGTACTCTCCCAAAAACCAAGAAGCTGACCAACACCATCTATAGCTAAAGGTAAAATACCTAAAATAATTACAACTAGCAATTTATTATTTAATGATATAGCATAAAAAACCATAAATCCTAAACCTATTGCTATTCCAAGCCAAATAGCAGTACAACGACTACAAAAAGGCATCTGATTCCCATTAAGATATAATGATCTATCTGATTTTTGATGACAAAAAATATCACCTGCAGAATATACGAAATTTATTGGAAAGGGTATTTTATCAACCATTTCCTTATTGTCATAAAAACCCGTTATACCGGATAAATCATTAATGCTATTGTATGGTAAAACGATTGGAGAAATAAATTGGATTATTATCCATCCCGAAAAGAATATAAAGAAAATAAATGTGATTATTTTAGAAAATCTTTCCTTTTTTCTCATTTATAAACTCTTCTCTCGATTTAACTATAATGATTAATGAAACAAGGGATAGTAATGATCCAATAAAGAAAAATCCTATTGAAAATATACTAATAAATGCACAAATTATTGCGATATTTAAATGATTTCTTTTAAATGATAAAATTGATCCAAATAAAGCAATAATGGAAAAAATAAAAATAATTATTGAAAAAATAAATATAGAATAGTTATTGATATTTATTCCAATAAATGGTAATAATTCAAATGTGCTACTAATAAATATATCTTTATATTGCTCTATCATAATGGAAATTGCTGAAGATAAACCAATTATAAATACAAAAGTAAGAATTATTGAAGCTATCATAGGTTTATCCGTTCTTGGTTTCATCGAAGATAATATTGTCTTTCTAGGTTCTCCGCGTTCCTCCCAGACACATTCATCTTCTAAATCTTTGCAATCAATCGATTTTTTTATGGTGAATTTATGATTGCAATTAGGACAAACAATTGCATATTTCTCTTTATCCTGGGGGATATCTAAAATAAATTCATTATTGCAATTAGGACATGTTGTCCTCCCCTTCATTATGATTTCACCACCGATTGGATATAAAAACATAGTTAATAATATTTCGATAATTGTAAATAAATTGTAAATAATATTTTCTAATATTAATTATTAGTTTAATAGTCTGATATATTGTTTATTAAAACAAAAAACTTTGTTTTGAAGCCTACATCGACATCAGAATAAATTTTTGAAATCACCCATTTTGTTACATCCAAATTTTTATAATTTGTATCACCCTATTATGGTACAGAACCCCCTAAAGCTTAAACTTATATAATACATCCTTATTCCGATACACTTAGAGGCGGTCAATAAATGGCTAGATTTCCTGAAGCTGAAGAACGATTGTTAAACAAAAAAATATGTATGAAATGTGGTGCATCAAACGCTAAAAAAGCAAAAAGATGTAGAAGATGCAGATCAAAAGAATTAAGAATAAAAGCTAAGGAAGGAAGAGGCGTATAAATAGAAAATAATAAACCGTCATCTTTAATAGTCCATTTTCTTTTTCGATTTTGCAGGTTGAATCTGTATGCCAGAAACAAAAAATAAAAAAGACCAAGATTTTAACGAATGGTACAATGAAATTGTCGAACTAGCAGATTTATGCGATAAGAGATATCCAATTAAAGGAATGAACGTCTGGCGTCCTTATGGTTGGAAATTAATGAATCACGTTGATCAACTAATTAGACATGAAATGATAAATACTAATCATGATGAGGTAAATTTTCCATTACTTATACCTGAATCATCCTTTAAAAAAGAAGAAGAACACATAAAAGGATTTGGAAGTGAAGTTTATTGGATAACACATGCCGGATTAAACAAACTTGAAGAAAAATGGTTACTTAGGCCAACATCAGAAACAGCAATGTATCCTATGTTTTCCCTATGGATTAGATCACATGCTGATTTACCACTTAAAATATTTCAAATAGTAAATACATTCAGATATGAGACAAAACAAACTCGAGCATTTATTAGAGTGCGTGAAATACATTTTTTTGAAGCACATACCTGTCACAAAAACTATGAGGATGCAGAAAAACAAATTCAAGAAGATAAAAAAATTGCGAATAACCTCTTTAATAAACTATGTCTGCCATTTATATTCTGTAAAAGACCAGAATGGGATAAATTTGCTGGAGCATACTATACCTTAAGTATAGATGTTTTAATGCCATCAGGAAAAACCCTTCAGTTGGGATCAATTCATCAATATAAAGATAATTTTTCAAAACCATATGAAATAACATATGAATCGGAAGAAGGAAAACATAATCATTGTCATCAAACTACTTATGGGATGAGTGAAAGAATACTCGGTGCATTGGTCGGAATACATGGAGATAATAAAGGATTGATAATTCCTCCAAAAGTAGCACCGATACAGGTTATAATAATACCTATAATTTTTAAAGGTAAAGAAAAAGAAGTTCTTGAAACTTGCGAATCTCTTTTACATCAACTTAATAAACATAATATTAGAGCAAATATTGATAAAAGAGATATAACACCCGGAAACAAATATTATGACTGGGAATTAAAAGGAGTACCAATAAGAATTGAAATAGGGCCAAGAGATCTTGAAAAAAATGAAATAGTAATAGTGAGAAGAGATAATGGAGAAAAAACGTCAATATTGCAAAATTCTTCGGTTGATTATATCAAAAAAGAATTAGATTAGATATCAAAAGAGTTATTTAATAATGCTAAAAATTTCTTACAAGAAAATGTTCATAGAGAACAAGATATTGAAACGGCATCAAATATAAAAGGAATAGTTGAATTACCCTGGTGTGGAGAAGAAAATTGCGCTCAAAAAATAGAAAATATATTAGATGGAAATACATTAGGGGAACCCATTGAAAATAATTTATGTGAACATCCATGTCCAATATGTAATAAAAAAGCTATAACATGGATGAGGTATGCAAAAACTTACTAAAAAGAGGAATATAATGAAAGGAAAAATATCAGGATTTCTAAGAGAACATATCTTAATTTTAAGTCTTTTAACTATAATAATTGGAATTATAATTTTAATAATAGGAATTTTGGGAATATGGTTTAAAGATGAAATAAAAAATATGATAAATTTTATGGATACTCTAATCCCATGGAGCTTATACATATTAATAATAGGATTAATACTATTTGGAATGGGTATATATTATTTGTATATGTTTGTTACAAAAAAAAATTTTATTATGAAAGAAATTGAGACAAATAAAAGATCTGAATTTATAAAAAAACATGCTGAACTTAAATATTCAGTTAAATATTTACCATCAAAATATAAAGAAATGTTAAAACGAAAAGAGAAAGAATTAAAAATAAAATAATACAAATAATCATCTGGATGGTGAAATGCAATACCAGAATTTTATATAATTTTAGTTGAGCCAAAATATAGTGGAAATATCGGTGCAGTAGCAAGAATAATGATGAATTTTGATTTTAAAAATTTATATTTAATAAATCCAACTAATATTGATGATGAATGTTATATTAGAGCAGTACATGCTGATAAAATATTAGATGATGCTAAAATTTTTTCATCTTTTGAGGATTCTATTAGAGAAATTGATTACCTTGTTGCTACTTCATCAATTGAATCAAAAACAGATAAAAGACATCTTAGAAACCCCATTATACTTGAAGAATTTTGTGAGAAAATTAATGAAATAGATGGTAAAATTGGATTAATATTTGGGAGGGAGGATTATGGTCTATTTAACGAAGAAATATCATTATGTGATGCAATGATAAAAATAAATACCAGCGAAATTTATCAAACCTTAAATCTTTCACATTCAGTTGGAATAGTTCTTTATTCAATTTTTATTAAAAATTTTTCACCAAAAATAAAAAGAAATATTGGAAAAATTGAAAAAGAAAAATTGTTTGAATATATCAATTCATTACTGAATGAAATAAATTATCCCAAACATAAAATAGAAAAAACAAAAATAATGATAAAAAGATTATTAGGCAGATCTATACCATCCAAATGGGAATATCATACTTTAATGGGAGTTCTAAGTAGAACTTTGAAAAATTTAAAAAAATAGATAAAAAACTGTTTCTATAATGTTTCAATATCAAAAAATACTTTACTATTTTTGAGAGCCGAATGTACTTTATCTGCAAACCATATTAATTCATCAACATCTTTTGATTCCTTACTCCATTCATAAACAAAATCATAATTTCCTTTTGCTGCTTTAAATCCCATATTTAATAGTAAATCTTTAATTTCTGATGGAGAATTTCCTTCACTGTTAAACAATATTTTTAGATATGTTTTCATATCAATCACTTAGAAGCTAAAATAATATGAAGGTATTAAATTGTTTTGATAATTTAAAATTTAAAAAAAAATTTAGATTGTTCTAAAAGGAAAAGGAATAAAACATAATATCAAAATTGCTAGAGCTACAAAAAACAATAATTTTCTTTTATTATCCAAATTAGTATTGTCGTTTAAAGGGGGGGGATGCATCATACCCATTAATAAAATAATAATTAATGCAAAGAAAGTCCAACCTGTGAATATCATAATAATTACAGCAATCCAACCAGCATATTTCTGTTTTTCACCAAGTACAGCCCGAAAAATATGGCCCCCATCAAGTTGACCTGCTGGGAGAAGATTTATCGATGTTATCAAAAGACCAATCCAACCAGCAAAAGCAGTAAGACTCAAATCAATAGAAGTATCATATGGGATGTTTAAAATCAAACTTGTTAGTAAAGTGAAAAGAATTGAAGGGCCCAACATAAATTCACCTGGAATAGTATCTGTAGTAATGGAAGGTGTTGAAAACATTATTCCAATTATTGTAACGGGTATAGCAATAAAAAAACCTGCTAATGGTCCTGAAATCCCAACATCAAATAAAACTTTTTTATTAGGCATTGGATCATGACTTGAAATTAATGCACCGAATGTTCCAATATTAAAATTTGGTAAAATAGGGGGGACAGGAATAAAGAAGGGTAGTGAACTTCTTATCCCATGTTTTTTTGAGGAAAAATAATGCCCCATCTCATGAATAATTAAAATACTCATTAAAGGGAAGGCAAACAATAATCCTCCATAAAATAAATTATCTATATTAAATATTATCAAAAAATCAGGAATATTCCAAATATCATTATAACCAATATATAAGATAGAACCAGTAATCACAGTGGTTATTATTGTAGAAAATATCAAAAAAATATTGATCCAAATTGATTTTTCTTTTCTATATGGTTTTTTAACAACATAAATAACATCTTCGCCCTTTTCATATCTTAAAATTGGAACATAATTTTGTTTTTTTAAGGATTCACGTAAAAAATCAAATTTCTCCTCAAGGGAATTCTTATCAATTCTGCAGAAAAAAATTGCACTATTGTCATCAAATTTTAAATCATAAAATGGAAATTGTTGACCAACCTCTTTTTTTAATAATTCTATATCTAAAATATTATTGTTATCTTTTTTATATAATTTCCATTTACCAACCATTTATTAGTGAATAATCTGCCTATATTAAAAAATTTTTCATACAGATTTAAATAAATTTTTTCTATTATACCTATTTAGGTGAAATACATTGAAAATGAAAATAAGTTTTCCTGGTGGAAAAAAAGTAAATATTAACTATAAAGATTTCATAATAAAAACGGATCAACCAATAATAAATGGTGGTGAAAATACTTATCCAGATCCCTTTTCAATATTTATATCGTCCATAGGTGCTTGTGCGGGATTTTATATATTATCATTTTGTCAAGAAAGAGGCATTACAACTAATGATATTGAATTGTTATTACAAACGACAAAAAATAAACAAACAAAATTGATCGAAAAAATTGATATAACAATATTTACTCAAAATTTTCCGGATAAATACATAAAATCAGTGATAAAAGTTGCTAATCTTTGTACTGTGAAAAAACATTTAGAAAATCCTCCACAAATAAATGTAATCTTTAACAAAAACGATTAACATTATATTTATGTACCTCCTATTCATTGCCAGTTCAAGTGAATTTATATGACTGTAGATTTAGTTATTGGAACACAATGGGGGGATGAAGGAAAAGGGAAGGTAGTTGATTATTTTTCAAATAACGCGGAATATGTAGTAAGATTTCAAGGGGGAAATAATGCGGGACATACAATAAAAGTTGAAAATGAAATATATAAATTACATATAATTCCCTCTGGAGTTATTCAAGGTAAAATAGGGATTATTTGAAATGGTTGTGTATTAGACCCTATTGTTTTATTAAAGGAAATAGATGAATTGAAAAAACGTAATATTCATCCTCAAATTTTAATTAGCGATAGAGTAAATATTATAATGCCATATCATAAAATTCTTGATGGCGCAGACGAAAAAATTTTAGGGGATAAAAAAATTGGTACTACTAAAAGAGGAATAGGTCCATGTTATAGTGACAAAATTGCACGAAAAGGAATTAGGGCTATTGATTTAATAAATGAAGAATCTTTAAAATCAAAACTTGAGATGATTATTCCTATAAAACAAAAAATTTTTAAGGTGTATGGTTTAAAAGAGGTATTAGATATAAATAAGATTTTAGAAATTTATTTAGATATCGGGAAAAAGTTGAATCAATTCATAAAGGCAACACATATAGAATTATCAAATGCTATTAAACATGGTAAAAATATCTTATTGGAAGGTGCTCAGGGATCATTATTGGATGTAGATTTTGGAACATATCCGTATACAACATCTTCACATGTTATTGCAGCAGGTGCATCAATTGGAACAGGTATTGGAATAAAAAATATTAATGAAATAATCGGAATAATGAAAGCTTATACAACAAGAGTAGGGGAAGGGCCAATGCCTACTGAATTAAAAGATAAAAACGGAGTTTATCTCCAAAAAAAAGGTCATGAATTTGGTACTACAACTAGTAGACCTAGGAGATGTGGATGGCTAGATTTAGTAATTGTGGAACAATCTTGTATTATTTCTAGTATAACTCAACTTGCAGTAACTAAACTTGATGTTCTAAATGGATTAAAAAAAGTTAAAATTTGTACAGATTATTTATTAAATGGGAAAAAAATTAATTATTTACCCGCTAATATAAATGATATAAAAAAATGCAGACCAATTTATAGAATTTTTGATGGGTGGAGTGATTTTAATAAAAATACTAAAAATTTTTCTGATCTTCCAAATAACGCAATAAAATATCTAAAATTTATTGAAGAAAAACTAGATACTCCAATTAAAATTGTTTCGATTGGCCCAGGAAGAAAGGAAACTATCAATGTTTAAATTGAATTTTTTACATTATTAGCCGTATTTATCCACCTTAAATATGAATTACATGCTGCCCTTAAAGAATTTAAATTTTTAGAAGTAATATCTAAATATATTTTTTTATTAGAATAACATAAACTAACACTAGTATTTGGAATATTATTTTTAATTTCCGGGGAAATAGATTTTATTACAATTCGTGCATCAAAAGTAGAATCCATATCAATTATTATTTTTGCTACAATCATAATTTATACTCCAGCATAATTTTAACTAAAGAATAATAAATAAGATTAATCGATTTATTAACTTTTATTAATCCAAAAATAAATTGTATATTTTGAGAGAATGGGGAATGATGAGGTGGTGAGGAAAGATGGATATAAAAAACAACATCCCCATTCTGCAATATGTTAGTTATTTTCATTAGTATTTAAATATTATTATAAAATTATATTTTTAATTATGTATTGTATGTTCAATTTTAAAAAATAATTAATTTTGTTGTATAAAAATCAAAAGCGTATTTAAATAAATTATTTTAATTTTTTTTAATGAGAAAAAAGATTCAAAATTATGATTTTTTAGGAATATTTAAATATTGAAATCACATAAATTAAACGAGGAGAGATAGAGGAATGCAAACTGATCTAAATAGTTTAAATGTGGAAGAAAATATTGATTTTAGTAAAGATTTTGTAGAATCTTTATCAAAAATATTTTTTAGAGATTAAATACAACTTTCATAATTTAAATTGAATGATTAATTCAAATAATATAAAAAGTAATTTTACCTATTTTGGAGTAATATGTTTTGCTATAGTCGGTCTTTCTTTATAAAAAATTTTACTACCACAATATGGACATTGAATACCAATATTTTTTACATCAAATTTAACACTTTTTTTGCAAATACCGCATCTATATCCACTCATTTTTTATCTCCTTGATCTTTTTCTTCTATATTTTCAATTGATTCAATTTCCTTTTTTAGGATTTTATCAACATGTTCCCCTGCTTCAGTGGATGGTATATATGCACCTCCTGCAAATTTTATACCACATTTTTTACATTTCCAAATACTAGTACTTGTTCTTTTAACTTTATTTTGTCCACAACTAGGGCATTTATGTTTTAAAAATTGTTGATTCTCAACATTTCTGATACGAGTTCTAGATTTAACACCATATCTGGCTTGAAATCTTCCAGCGGAGCCTACTTTTTTTGTTCTATTTGACATAATTATTTACCTACACTTTCAAATAATTTTTTTCGAATTTCAACCCCGTTATCTAAGGAGACTTTAATAATCTTTTTTATTTCATCTACTGTATAACTACCCTTTAACCCCTTTTGCATAGCTCGTATATCTCCATTACTATCTGTTGCAACTGTAATTCTAGCTTCAGCGATTTCTTCTTCATCAAGAGAAGGATCCATTATTAAAACATCATTAAATTTAACGGATGTACATGATATTGCAGGGTCTTTCACAGGTAATGGATAGTCTTCACCTAAATCAAAACGTTTTGCGGGTACTTTTGTAGTTAAAATTGCAGCAAGAGCTGCTAGAGATGCAGCATCAAATAAATTACCATCATAATCAATGATATGAATATCAATAAATACAATCCATATTTTTTCTTTTGGTTCAATACAAAGTTTATCTAGCTCAATGACACCAGATTCTCTAATACCTCTATCAACAACACGCGCAAGCTCTATCGCATCCTCTCTTGGTGGCCCTGATTCAAAATCAGGAGATGCTAGAGGATTAAGTTCAGCAGCTGTAGTTATTACACCTGAGTTAGGAGTATCAGGATATGGTTCGCCAACATTCATTTTAATTCCTGCGACAACCTGAGTATTACCAATTTTAACCCGAGCCGAGCCTTCAGCTTTTGAAATTAAATCTGTTTCAATTGTAATGTTTCTAAATTTGAATAAATCTCTCCCGTCTTGACGTTTACCATTTTTAGCTAAATTATACAAATAATCTCGTTTTATTGAAGAAGTTATAGTCATTTTAATCCACCTCTAACCCTTTTTGATATTTTTCCAATAATGCATCTTTTTGAATCTCTGAAATAATATTGCATCCTTTAATTGCGAGAGTAAGGGCTTGATCAAATTCTTCCAAAGTTAAATGACCATCCATTTGAAGAAGAATTATTTCACCAGTGCGTGGTGAAATAGCAATAGGTAAATCAGCATCTCCAAAATTATCTTCTCTTTTTCCAAGATCTAAAACAACATGACCACCTGTTTTTTTTCCATTTTCATCATTACTACCAATTTTACCTGCAGCGCAAGCAACTGGAATATCTGTCATTGGAATACCTGCATCAGCTAAAGCTACTCCCGCAGCTGTAAGACCTGCACATCGAGTTCCTGCTTCAGCCTCCAAAACTTCAATATTTACATCTATAGCTGCTCTCGGGAATTTATCAGTTAATACAATTTTTTCTAAAGCTTCAGAAGTAACCTTTGATATTTCTCTACTACGTCTATCAGGTCCAGGTCTCTTTCTATCCTCCACGCTAAAAGCAGCCATATTATATCTTGCTCGAACAATAGCTTTTAATGGATTTTGAGAATGTCTTGGAATTGCTTCCCTAGGGCCATAAACTGCTGCAACAACCTTATTTCCACCCCATTCCAAATAACATGAACCATCCGCTCTGTGTAAAACACCTGCTTCAATTTTGATTTTTCTTAGTTCATCAATTTTTCTACCATCTAAACGTTTTCCATCAGCATCAATTAATTTAATATCAGATTCCATTTATTGCACAACCCTAGAATTTCTATTTTTTAATAAATTTTCAATTTTATCAGTTAATCCAAAAGATGTAGATTCATTTTCTACTATATTTATTGCTTGAATAACTTTTGCAATGCTATCATCTTTTCCATCAATCCAAATTCTACCATTTTTACCAATAAATATTCTACAATTTGAATATTTCTTTAATAATGATATCATCGACCCTTGTTTTCCAATTAACCTTGGTACTTTTGAGGGTTCAATATATGTAATATACCCTCCCTTAATCTTATAGAGGTTACGATCCTTTAAAGTTATTTGTAATTTCTTCTCAATATTAACCTCTAATATCTTTGCCATTATTGCATCTCCATAGTTTAAGTATTTGTCAGTTTCACCAAATTCAATATCCCATGGAACTTCATTTATATGTAATAATGCAGGATATGGGGCGTTAATGTTAACAAGCCAACTTGATGATAAAGGTTCTTCAACAATTCCAATGACAAAATCTCCTTCAATAGCATCATATCTACCTTTTAATGGAACTATATTTACATAATCTGATTTTTTACTCAATATACCTAATTTCTCTGCATAAATTTTCCCATTCTCAATAAAAGTACCTCGACCTGCCTTTAATTTGTCAGCATCACCAAGTAATTGGCTAGGTATAACAATATCTCTTTTTTCATCAGTCATTTTATGCTACCCTCATAATAACTATTTTAGAATTTTTGTTGAAACGTTGCCTTTTGTCATATCATTTAATTTATCATAAAAATCGTTTTGCATACCTGCTGGAATTTTAACTATTCCAAGCCATGATCCATCAGATTGCCAATCCTCTCTCTCCAAAACACCATAATTTCTTGCTATTCCATATGCTTTTCCAACATATTCTGGGGGTATTTTAACAGATATTCTTATTTTATCGAATGATAATGGAATCAACGGTTTTAATAAGTCAATAATTGTTTTTACTTGATCTCTAACAGGTTTAAAAGGATCAATATTTACACCTGCTTCCTCCATAGCAAGTTCTATTCTTTGACGAGGATGAGGAGTTTTTGTTTTAGGATCCATTGCATTTTTTACAATTTTTTCGACAATTCTATTCTTTTTAGTTTCTTTCATTTTATGACGTTGTTCTGTTGTGAGTTGAATATCACCTTTTAATATTATTTGCTTTGCTATTTCCTCAATATTTTCTGTATTAAAATTCTTTTTTAATGATTCTTCAGATGCATGAGTTCCCATTTTGGCATCTTTAAAAATTGAATCAATAGCAAGACATTGATTAATTTCTATTTCATTTCCATCTATTAAATCTGCTGCGGCATAAGGATCAACTAATATTTCAAAGTGTTCTTCACCTTTTTTTAATCGAGCAATTACAGCGTCATCAAGACTAACCAATTCTACTTTCCTCCAATTGCTTTCTTTACGAATTCTTTTGTTTTATTTTCCGGTACAATATAAAAAGTAATATCTTTGCCAACAACACCAATCTCAGTTGCATCAGGATTTAGTTTACCTTCGGTACCTTTATGAAGAGCTTTAATGCCCATATCAATTGCTTCTTCCATTGAGATATCGGCCTTATATTTTTCTTCAAAATAACTCATTGCACCATTTCGTCCAGCACCTTCACTACTAGCTTTATATTCCATTAAAGCACCAGAAGGATCCGTTGAAAATAAACGAGCACCAGTATTATCATAACCAGCAACTAGTAATGCAGTTCCAAATGGTCTAACACCACCATACTGAGTATAAGTTTGCTTAAAATCACAAATATTTTTTACAAGTGTTTTAACTTGTATTGGTTCATTATAAGTAATTTCATTTATTTGTGCATCTACACGTGCTCTATCTATTAAAGCTCTTGCATCTGCTACAAGTCCTGAAGTTGCACAACCAATATGTTTATCAATTGCAAATATTTTTTCAATTGATCCAGGTTCAATAAGATGAGATGTAATTCGTTTATCCACGATCAATATAACACCACTTTTAAATTTCAAACCCACAGTTGTGGTACCTCTTTTTACTGCCTCTCGAGCATATTCAACTTGAAATAATCTCCCATCTGGAGAAAAAACAGTAATTGCTCTATCATATGCCATATTTGCTGGTTGCATGATTTTTTTTCACCTCTTTTTCCATTATAATTAATATTATAAATAATGTATATTTTCAACTCACAATACGATTTACCTCTATATAGTTTGTGTTGAAAATAATTGGTTTTTTATTATTAAAAAATTATGTACCTCTCCTATTCTGCCATAATATTTTTTGAATTTGTAACCCTAATTTAACATTTAAGTTATCTTTTATAATCCAATTTGCTAATTTCCTGGGATCTGTTCCTGCTACTGGTTGGAAAAAAATTGAACAACCAATTTTATTATTTATAATTATCGCCTTAGCGAAACTATAATCCTTTATATCTCCTATAATAAACTTTAATTGATCTTTTTTTTTAAGATATAAAAGATTTTGATACAGCATTTTTTCAGCCATATTTGATGAAGGACATTTAACATCGAGAGATATCATAACTAATTTTTTATTTGAAATAGGTTTAATGTCTATACTACCATTTGTTTCAATAGAAACGTTATAATTATTTTTAATTAATTCATCTACTAATTTTATCATATCTTTTTGTAATAAAGGTTCTCCACCAGTAATGCATACTTTCTTACAATTATATTTTCTAATTTCATCTATTATTTTAATTATTTTAATTTCCTTGAATGTATCATATGCATATTTTGTATCACAATATGAACATCGAAGATTACAACCAGATGTACGTATGAAAATATTTGGTAAACCTGTCCAATTTCCTTCACCTTGAATAGAATAAAAAATTTCATTAATTTTCATAATTGAATTCAATCAAAAAAAAAATATTAATAAAAGTTTCTATTAGAAAAAATTTGATATAAAATAATTACAATAATAAAGTATGTTATTTTTTGTTTCTAATAATTTCCTTAGCGGGAACGCCTGCATAAAACTTACCTTTTTTAAGGAATTGATTCTTAAGAACGACACTATTCAATCCGAGAGTAACATCATCTTCAATGATTACTCCGCTCATTATAAATGATTTTCCTCCAATAAGACAATTATCACCTATTTTTACTCTCTTCATTATTAGTTTTTTTTCGCTAATGTGACCTGTAATTTGGGTCCAACCTCCAATAAGTGTTTGTTCCCCAATTTCAACCATATAAGGATCATGGATAAGCTCGCTACCTGCGAGTAAACTTGATTTACCCATCTTCAATCCAACTAATTTTAAAAATCGAATCCTTAAAGGTAACAATGGTAATATGCTAATTATTTTCAATGATGGCCTATATAAAACAAAAAATAATATATATTTAAAGAAATTCCAATCCTTAATAGATATTTCATGAACTCCTTCATCAACCTTTAATTTCATGATTTTAATAAAAATAGCAGGTATAAACGTTAAAAAAATAATTAAAAATAAAAACTCAATAACCAAAATAAATGAAAAAATAAAAATATGAATAACATTAGAGAAATTTAGAATTTTTATAACATAAAATAGTGAAAAAATAACTGGAAATATGCTAAAACTATATGCTATAATCGGTGTTATAAGAAGTATTAAACCTCGACTAATAGATTTAAGTGAGAAGTCATATTTTTCACTACCACCTCTATATCCTTCTCTATATTTTGTCATCATTTTTTTGATATAAAATTTAAATATTTATCTTTTTACATTTAATAAGGAAAAATTTAATATCATTAAATTATTTTTTCAAAAAGGAAATATTTATATTAACAGATAATTTATATAATTTTTAGAAATAGAATATATTCGAAATATATTTTGATATAATGGAGTTAAATTGTGGTAATATTATGTTTACACTGCAAATATGAATGGATTAGTGATGAAATAACAAGATGTCCAAATTGTGATAGTGCAAATATTGGCCCTCATCCTACTCATTATAAAATTAAAAAATTTAGGAGTTAGTATATTCATATAAAATCAAATAATTTAGATTTGAAAATATAAATCCTTCCTAATATAAATATAGAATACTTTATTAATAGTAATTACAATTATTATTAATATAACAAACGTTTCAATTAAATACCTATTCAAATTAATGAAAATGGGGGCGAATAAAATGAGTACAAAATTTTATAAAAATGTAATAATAATCTTTATATTGATAATAATAAATTTTTCAATGATAAACAATGTGTTTGGAGAATCCGATTATTCAATTAAAAATAAATTATACTTGAATCTAGATGATATATTTATCATATCCAAAACAAATGAAGATATTGATCCATTAATAAATCTAGTTGTGACAGTAGAAATAAATGAAATTAGAGCCTTAGATATAATAGATAAAAAAACTCAACCAGATTTTTATTTAAAAGTTTTAATTAATGAAGAAGAATTTAGAAGCCCTATATGGAGAAATGAAAAATATTTATCAAATTTAAATTGGTCTTGTACTCTTGATATACCTGACGATGAGGAATTTGTAGAGATTATAATTCAATTATGGGATTGGAATATCGGTAGAGACCTCCTTTGCGATATTGCTATGAATGATAATGAAAATCCTGATAGAAAGGATATAGAAATCATTTATAGTATAAAAACTGGTCATTGGTGGGGTGATGATATGATATCTTTACCACATTCTTGGTCTACGGATTTGAGTGGTTATGGACGTGGAAATGGATGTGATGATAATAGTATTTATGAAGAAGATAA
This sequence comes from Thermoplasmatota archaeon, assembly GCA_022848765.1. Classification (GTDB taxonomy): domain Archaea; phylum Thermoplasmatota; class E2; order DHVEG-1; family DHVEG-1; genus JAJISJ01. The sequence continues at coordinate 3,047 of JAJISJ010000009.1, read as the reverse complement.
TGATTGTGAAATTTATTTCAATATTGAACAAAATGATTATGATAATGATGGAATACCTTATTGGACTGAAGCAGAAATGTTTGATACTGATCCAACCATAGATGACAGAGGAAGGGATGATGATAATGATGGAATACCCATAGAATGGGAAAATAAATGGGGTCATGAGTTTTATTGGCAGTTTGATGAATTAATAGATCAATGGGTATTATCCCATTCATGGTTTTATAATCCATTTGAATGGAATGATCATTTTGTGATTGATGCAGATAATGATGCTTTAAACAACATTGAAGAATACCTCACCTCTCAATGGGGATCAGATCCTTTTAGAAGAGATTTATTTGTTGAACTAGACCAGATGGACGCAGGTCCTAATATACAACAATCTAGTATACTACCTGAAGGCTCAAAAGATTTAATAAGAGATTCATTTAGTCGGCAAAATATCATTTTCCATTTGGATGATGGAAGCTGGGGGGGAGAAACTGGATCAGAAATAATTCCATTTGATACTATAGGAGATAATACAACTTGGCAAGAAATTAATCAAATTTATCAAAATCATTTTTTACATAATAATGAAAATAACTGGCGAAAAGGAGTATTTCACTATGGTTTAGTTATTTATAATGCGGAGGGGGCATGTGGTTTTTGTTTCAAAAGAGATGGTTTTCAGATATCACGAGTAGGCATGGAGAAAAAAGTACGCAGTCCGATATGTGGAAGTAAGGATGTCGTATATGCATCTGCTTATATGCACGAACTTGGCCATAGTCTCGGATTAGTATTTCTAGGTGGACATACAGAGGGAGCATATTATCCTTGGCAACCTCTCTGGTGGAAATTCCGACCGTATACGAGTATTATGAATTATGGTTATATGTACGGATTTTTACATGATCTAGTTGATTATTCTGATGGATCTAGAGGAAAAAATGATTTTAATGATTGGGAAAATATTGATTTTTATTATTTTCAATCTTGAACATAATAAAAAGAATTTAATAAAATGGGCCTGCTGAGATTTGAACTCAAGTCTATAGCTCCCGAAGCTACAAGGATGCCAAGCTACCCTACAGGCCCTAATCTAAATTATTGATATAGGTCCCTGTATTGATGATTTATTATTAAAATAAGTTTAAATATTTATTTTATTGTTTTAAGAAGTTTCCCAAATTCATTATATTTCTCTTTTAGTATTTCAATGGATTTTAGTAATGCGTTATTTGCATCTATTGATCCATCAGTTTCAAAACTAAATATTATGTTATTCGGATCTTTTTTAATTTTTATGAAATCAATTTTTTCTTGATCTATATAAGATTCAAGAATAGGTAGTTTTGAAATATCATTTATTTCCAATTTGTCATTTATTAATGTTACAAGATTTGATGGTAAATCTTTGATAAAATCTTTTATTTCATTTATTCTTTTTTTATCAATTTCAATTGTTGGATTGAATCTGTATCCTGGTGAAATAACTGATTGCCATTTTGCATGGGTTTTCGGAGTACCAAGAATTGCTTCAACTTCCAAAATTAATCTTTGATCTTTGTAAAGTTCAACGATTGGTATGTCGTCTTCTGTAATAGCCCAACTTTCTTCAGCAGGTTGCAAATCACCTGAATGAACTGTACCTTCATTTTCCTTACTTAAGGTATATCTAACAGTACAACTTGGGCATCCTTTCCCTTTACAAACGCATTTGTCTCTAAAATTTAGTAAACTTAAATCAGTTGGTATGGGAATTAGACCTAATCTATGAGCGATTATTTCATCAAAAAGTGCACTTGTATTATCATATATTACTACATCATTGATGGCTAGTTTTGGTAATTCAGATATCAAAATTCTTCGTATTGAATTTACTATATATGGTTCAATATCTTTAATTTTTATAACTAATTTTTTTGGTTTTAAATCTATGACCTCTATTTTCATTTAGTCACCTAAACACGTTTGCCACGTCTACCGCCTTTTTTTCTACAACCATCGTGAGGAATTGGAGTAACATCTTCAATTTTACCGATTTTCATTCCTCCTCTAACCAAGGCTCGTATGGCAGCTTGTGCACCACGACCTGGTGTACCTGCTTTATTTCCACCTTGGCCTCTAATTTTAACATTAACTCTATTAATCCCTTTTTCAAGCGAAGCTTCAGCAACAATTTGTGCTACTTTCATTGCTGTATATGGTGTTCCCTCATCTTTTGCAGATTTTGCAACCATACCACCAGAACATCTGGTAATTGTTTCAGCACCAGTTAAATCAGTTACGGTAATAATAATATTATTAAAAGAAGCAAAAATATGCGCTACTCCTACTCTAGCCAATTTTAATCAACTCCTGTTTTTTTATCATTATCTTTTTTATCATTTTTTTTATTAACTTGATTTTTGGTAATTGTTTTATCATTATCCCTTAATTCTTCTTTTTTTACTTTTTGTTTATCTTCAGGTTTTTCCTCATCTTTAGATGTTTTATCAGGTTTTTCCTCTTTTGTTAATTTTTTATCAGAGTCTTCTTTTTTTTCAGTGATTTTTTCAATTGTATTTTTATCTTCAATTTTTCTTTCTTCTATTTTTTTATCAAAATTTGATTTAAAATCTGAACTAGGTCTTGCGGGATGCATCGTATCATTTAGAGGTGATCCTGTTATATAATCGATTTTGTTTTCTTCATTTTTTGTAACCAGATAACCTGGTACATTAATTTTTCTACCATCAATTTCAATATGCCCATGAGAAATTAATTGTCTAGCCTGTGAAGGTGTGTTTGCGAATCCTCTTAAATAAGTTAATGTTTGTAATCTTCTAGATAAAACAACTTCAACTTCTAATGCTAACACATCATCTAAAGTTGAATTTATAGGTAATATATTAAATCTTGTTAGATGTAATAATAATTGATTGCTTTCCTTTTTTATCTGAGGGTCATCGCTATCAATTTTTGCTAATAACTCCCTTGATTGACCTCGATATCTTCTTAAACTTGTCTGGGCCTTCCATATTTCCTTCTTATTTTTAAGGCCATATTTTTTAGTC
>JAJISJ010000089.1 GCA_022848765.1 Thermoplasmatota archaeon | reverse complement strand
TAATAACAATTAATATTATTAATATATCAAATATTTTTAGATAAAATATAAGCAGATAAATTAAAAGAGAGATATAGCAATAGTATTTCAATAAATAAAATTAGAAGATAAAAAATTATATTATTTGAAAAAAATAAATAAAAAATATTAGTAAAAGAATAGGAGATACCTAATATAAAAAGAATAATCATTGACACGCTGTAAAGTAACATTATATCTGATTTTTTCCCAATATATTTTGCCCCAATGGGAAATGAAATGATTATTCCAACTAAAAATGAGAAAATAAAAAACCAAATTAAATAAAATAATGATTCACCTTGAGTGAATGCTGAGAAATATGCTATAAACGGAATAGAACAAAAAAACGGTAATATTAATGAAAGACTCTTACCATAAATAATAGATTTTTCAGATATTGGCAAATTCCTAATTATCCATATAGTATTTTCTTCATTTAGAAACAAATTAAGTGAAATAAAAACAGAAGCATAAATCGTCATTATGTATATACCAAAAAAGGCATAAATCTCCTTTGAAAATAATGATATTACTAATTTCAGACTTTCAGGTAAAAAAGCACTATCACCAAAAACAGCGAAATAACCCGAAAAAAATCCAAGAAAAACTGAAGTAAAAAGAATGCTAAACAATAATTTATCACGCCATAAAACGATTATTTCCTTTAGAAAAATAGTTTTTTTTATACCCACTATCCATTTATTAACGCTTTCTTTTTTCCGTTTTTTACGATGAACATACTGAAATGAATCTAATGCAAAATTTAAGCTTATGATAAGATAAAAAATCGAAAAAATTGTAATAAGTATAATTGAAATTAAATCATTCCAAAACCATAAAATAGTAAGTAAAACACCTATAGGGATAATTCGATATTTCTTTTTACTAAAAACATGAATAGGTATGATGGCGCCTAAAATAATTGATAATACAACACCCAAAAAAAACTGAAAGTATAATACTGGGTAAGCTAAACTAATCCCAAGATTATGAATAAAAAAATGATAAATTGAAGAGAAAAATACCCATATACCTAGTTGAATCCAGAATATAAGTAAAAATATTTCAGATAATAATTTTAAATTTGAGGTAGGTGAGGATAATAAATAGATTATTGGTTTTGAATTAATATAATATCTATAGAAATCAACCGAAGATTTAATCATAAACATAAAAAAAATTACAAAGAAAACATCAGGTAGATTAATAGAAATATCATTTTCAATAAAAAACATTGTCAGCATTGCTAACATAGCAATCGAAAATAATATCATTATAGAAAATATAAAATATAAAATTGGAGAACTTTTCATATTTCGCTTAAAATTTCTAACAATATCAGTTAATAATAAGTTATAAGTCTCAAGCATTTATTCTGCCTCAGAGAAATAAGCCTCTTCAATATTCCCATATTTTTCAATATATTTATTTACTCCACCTGATGATACTATTTCACCTTTTTTTAAAAAATAAACTTCATTTGCAACTTGTTCAACTAATTGTGGAGAGTGTGTTGCAATTACAGTTGTTCCTTTTCTATCTTTAATAAAGGTTTTTAAAGTTTTTGAGGTTAAAGGATCCAACCCCCATACAGGTTCATCTAATAGTAAATTATTTGGTTCATGAATTATTGAAGAAATTAGAGAAATTTTTTGTTTCATACCTTTAGAATATGATCCTAATTCATAATCTAAAAAATCATCAATATCTAAAATATTAGACAGTTGATTAATTTTTATATCAATATCTTTTAATTTACGTAAGGATCCAATATAAAAAATGAATTCTCTACCAGTTAAACGATCATACATATATGGCATTTCTGGTAAATATCCAAGATTTGTTAATGCTTTAATTGAATCATTAATAATTGAATATTCATCTATTTTTACCTCACCAAAATCAAATGATATTACACCTGAACATATCTTCAATAATGTACTTTTTCCAGCTCCATTTTCACCCATAATTGCTGTTACTTTTTTATCTGGAAAAATAAAATTTACATTATATAAAGCAATGATATTATCATATTTTTTTGTTAAATTTTTAATAATAATCATTTATCTAAGAATAAACATTATACTATATAATATAAAAGAATAAATAAAAAAAAAAGGGGAAATTAATTTATTTTCACCTAATAAGTATAATTTTAATATCTATTAAATTGTTGTTGAACTATTTCTTAATTTTTGAATATACAATTTAGCCAAATAATAAATTTGTATTATACTCATTCTTCAAGATTTGTGAAACTTGTCATATAGAGCGCTTAAACTTATGTTAATAGGTCTTAAAATTATTTTTTATACCCCCATGAATAGATTAATTATAGGTTTGCTCACATATGACTCAAAAAATGTTCGATAATCATGAATCATTTAATAGTATCCCAATGGGAATCCAATTGCTAAAGCTGAATATCCAATGGCTATAAAATTTGAATAAATAAATAATGGTAAAAAATTAGTTGATATGAAGTCAAAATCTACAGGGAACATCATAATTCCGACAAAACTGGTGAAAATATGAAGTAATAGAGGAAAAGTAAAAGTAAACTGAACATAAATTGTTTTCATAAGAGCATCCAAACATAAAACGGCTCCTAAACCAATGATACCTACTGAATAAAGTAGACCTGTTATACTACCAAATTTATCACCAATGCCTCCACCGAATCCCATTCCTGCTGCGATAATAGGTACAAACATAGATACAAATGGTTCCATAATAGATAAATTATAAGCTGTTGTATTATAGAAATTTGATACTTTATCACCAAAAATTTCGTTTATGGTGATATTTTGCTTTATTAGATTTTTT
>JAJISJ010000088.1 GCA_022848765.1 Thermoplasmatota archaeon | reverse complement strand
CTTTATGTTTTTTAGATCTATACATTATAATATCAACATATCTTGATAAAACTATAGCTGTATCTTCAATTGTCTCCCCTCTACCTAGTTGTATATCTGTGTTACTAAGAAATATAGCATGTCCTCCAAGTTTAGTCATACCTGCTTCAAATGATGCTCTTGTCCTTGTGCTAGATTTCTCAAAAATCATTCCTAAAGTTTTTCCTTTAAGTTTTTCAATATTTTCACCATTTTTTGCCTTATTTTTTAGTTCTAATCCTTGCTTGATTATTTCATTTATATTTTCTTTCACATCCAACATTGAGATAAGATTTTTAGCCATTATTTCTTGGAATGTAATTTCATTCTTTAAAATTATCGCATATTTATTGGGAAAAAATATAACCCTCATAATTATATTAAATTTTGATTAGATGGGAATTAATATTGGTGGTTTATTAAAAACTGAGAAAATTACCTTTAATGATTTGAAAGATAGAGTTATAGCAATAGATGCATATAATGTAATTCACCAGTTTTTAGCTATTATTAGACAGAGAGATGGAACACCTTTGAAAGATTCTGAGGGTAGAATAACATCACATATTTCTGGCCTTTTGCATAGAACGGGTAATATGATTGAAACACGTATACGTCCAATATATATTTTTGATGGTAAGCCTCATAATTTAAAAAATCGAACATTACAAATTCGTAAAGAAAGAAAGATAAAAGCTGAAAAAGAATGGAAAGATGCAATTAGAAAAGGGGATATGGAAAAAGCTAAATCTAAGGCGCAGCAAACATCAAGAATTACAGATGAGATAGCAAATCAAAGTAAGGAATTACTTAACCTTTTAGGGATACCATTTGTCCAAGCACCTTCAGAAGGTGAAGCTCAAGCAAGCTATATGGTAAAAAAAGGTGATGCATATGCAGTTGGTTCACAGGATTTTGACTGTTTATTAATTGGTTCACCCATTTTAATTAGGAATTTAACATCTTCAAATAGAAGAAAATTACCGGGGAAAAAAGCTTATATGAAAGTCAATCCAGAACTTATTAGACTGGATATTAATCTAAAACAACTTGGAATCTCTCATAAGCAGTTAGTTGATATGGCAATTTTAATTGGAACAGATTTTAATCCTGGTGTAAAGGGTTTAGGTCCAAAAAAAAGTTTGGATTTAATTAAAAAAGTTGGTAATATTGAGAATGCCATTGCAACGATTGGTGGTGAAAATGCACCAACTTTTGAAGAAATTAAAGAAATTAGAAAGATATTTCACAATCCAGATGTAACTAAGGATTATTCATTGAAATGGATTAAACCAGATAAAGATAAGGTTATTGAAATTCTATGTGAGGAATATAATTTTACTAAAAGTCGTATTGAGCCAATCCTTGAAAAATTTGAAAAAATTGAAAATATGATGAAGCAAAAAACTTTGTTTTAATCATCTGTTTTAAGGATATTGGTTCTATTTTTTTATGATTTTGTAAATATCAACTCCATCAAGAAGAGCTAATTTTTCTCCATTATCCCAATCAACCCAAATAAGATCTTGTGCCCCCTCAATTTTTGATATAGTGCCTTTTGATCCTTTATCAAGTTTTGTCCATGTATCATTTATTTCAATTAATTCAATTCTGTCTCCAATTTTAATTTGTTTTTTCCTCATTTTTCTAACACCTTATTATTTTTTTTATGCGGATACCGGGATTTGAACCCGGGCAATTAGCTTGGGAAGCTAATATCATAACCCCTAGATCATATCCGCATTAATTAACTAAATTTCTAAATTTGTAGATTATTTAATATTTTTTTGGCTATGATATTTTCTAGTTAATAAATAATTAAAAACACAATAAAACCCTATTTTTTTTTAATCAGATTTATGAAAAGAAACAGTAATTGATGTTTTTATAATTTTTATTATAGTAATTTCTGTAGTTTTAAAAGATCTGTGAGTTTTCCTTTTGCTTTGAGTTTACCTGTGGTGTATGCTTTCATTGGATTAATTTTTTTATTCAAAATATCGATCATTATTCTGCTTTCAATTATTACTTGAATATCTGGTGAATCAATACTTTCTTCTTTTAGAGATTCTAATTCTCCATTTGTTATTTTTATTAGATAGGTTGTATTTAGATCATCAAAAGTAAACTGAATATTTTTTGTATAATTTGCAAAACGAGTTTTTAATTTTGGATCATCAAATTTATTTTTTACGATTTTTAACGCATCTTCTATTTCCTTTTTCGTTGCCATCCTAATTTTTTACTCCATATTAATTTCTGTAATAATTGAAATAATGAAGTCGTTATAAGTTTTTTTCAATTTTATTTATTATAAACATTAATAAAAAAATCAAAATAAAAAAAAATAAAATTAGAAAAAAATTGAGAGATTATGATTCTATTGGTGTGGGTTCAATCCATGTTGGGTTATAAATTTGAAGTGTTGGATCTCCTAATATAACATTTACACTGTGTATTCCGTCAGCAAAAAATGTTCCTGTACCATACATTGAAGATGGATCTTTAGTTGTGTAATCTCTATTTACCAGCCAATTGTTCTTGGAAAAAGCCTCACCTATTGTAAAGCCCTTTATTAAGAAGTCTCTTAATATCTAGCTTTTATAAAGATCATCTACAAGTGTATATCCAGATCCAGTACATCCTGCGTATATTACAGATCCATGTGATAGATATACTATCGGTCCAAAGTGAGCTGCAGTTGTACATGAACTCCAGATATCAATTTCACTATGGAGATTATCAAATAATTGATCTACCCATTTGAAATGGATGATATCATATAAACTTGGTTCCTCAGCGTTATAAATTGAGTTTCCTCCATCACGAATTGTTTTTGTTCGTTGATCATCATATCCAGAATATCCTGCCCATGAGTCCCACCATTCAAAATCATAAAGGGATTCATATCTTGGTTGTGCTAGTGGAAAT
>JAJISJ010000087.1 GCA_022848765.1 Thermoplasmatota archaeon | reverse complement strand
TGTTCTATAGAATCTGGAAATAAAATTGTTGAAGCTGGAATCGGTTCAGGTTCACTTACAATTGCTCTAGCGACAATGGTATCACCTAAAGGAAAAATATTTTCATATGATACAAGAAAGGAATTTATCGAGCATTCATTAAAAAATATTGAAATGGCAAATTTATCCAACTATGTTTCAACAAAAATAAAAGATATTACAACAGGTATTGATGAAAAAAATTTAGATGCAGTAATCCTTGACATACCAAATCCATGGGATGCTATTGATTATGCTTGGAAATCATTAAAAATTGGAGGTTATTTTTGTTCATATTCTCCCTTAATATCTCAGGTTGAAAATACAGTAAAGAAATTAAAAAAAAATAATTTTATTGAAATTAAAACTATTGAAAACATTCAAAGAGAATTAATAATTACTGATTATGGTACCCGACCAAGTTTTGATATGCTGGGTCACACTGGATACTTAACTTTTGCAAGGAAAATTTTATAATCTTATACCTTTCTGATTTTGATAATTACCAGATTTTTTTTCGTATAGTTCTGATGGAGTTGACGAAAGTTCTTCAAAAACTATCTGACAAAATCTATCGTTAATAGGTATCTCAATTTCAATATCATTTGAATTAAAACAACTTATAGTCAATGTTCCATGAAATCCAGCATCAACTTTACCAAAACTCGCAAAAATTCCTTTTCTGGCATAACTTGAACGAATCCATAATTGTGAAGAAATATCAGAACCCATTTTAATAAATTCTTTAGTACTAATTGCAAACCATGTTAGAGGTGGAATTATTGCTAAACCTTCATCAATATGTAAATCACTATTTTTGATATAAATTTCGGCTATAGTCAAATCATAGCCATTAGGAGTTAGATTTTTATGATTAAAAGGATCAATTTCAAGTTGTTTTGAATTAATTAATTTTTCAATATCTATATCTGAAAGAATTGTCATTATTAATCCTTTTAATGTTTAATAATTTTTATTGAATTTATAACAATATTTTGTAAGGGTTTATCATTTCTATCTCTGTCAACTTTTGATATTTCTTCGACAACATTTATTCCTTCTATAATCTTACCAAAAATTGAATGCTTTCCATCAAGCCAAGGTGTTGGTGCTACAGTTATAAAAAATTGAGATCCTCCTGTATTTGGACCTGCATTAGCCATTGAAAGAATACCAACTGAATCATGTTTTAATCTAGGATCTAATTCATCTCGGATTGTGTATCCTGGCCCCCCTCTACCATTACCAATTGGACATCCACATTGAATCATAAAATTTGGTATTACACGATGAAATTTTAGACCATTATAAAATCCATCATTTACAAGTTTTTGAAAATTTCCAACTGTTATTGGTGCTTTATCTGAAAATAATTCTACTTTGAAGTTTCCTAGATTTGTTTCAAAATTTGCATATTCCATATTATTTTTCTCTCCATTTTTTTTTTTTATTGAAATTCAATAGTTATACTATTGATTATAATATCTTCAAGTGGTCTTCCCCCACCAGCAGGATTGCTATTATCATGCGGATCGTCTGCAATATCTCTTAAAACATCAAAACCTTCTGATACCACTCCAAATGCAGCATAATTACCATCAAGAACTGATTGTTCACCATCACAAATAAAGAATTCAGCGCTACCACCTACACCTGCTCCTGTACTTGCCATTGAAATTGCACCATCTACGTGTTTAACATCCTCATGTGTTTCAAATTCTATATTTTCATATGGACTTTGAGATTCTGATCCATCTGGGAAGAACCTACCAGCTTGTATCATAAAATTATCTGAAATTCTATAGAAATTCATTCCATCATAAAAACCATCATTTGCAAGTTTTATAAAATTTTCACATGTATTTGGAACTTTATCTTTGAATAATTCTACTTGGATTATTCCCTTGTTTGTATCAATAATTGCAATTGGATTTTGATCATTGTTATCATTATCATTAGAATCAAAACTGATAAATATGAAATAAACAGAAATAATAATTATTACAATTAATGCAAGAATTCCTATTATTTTAATATTTATAAAAGATTTTTTAGGCGCTATTGGTCTTGATCTTTTTCTTTTACTTGTTACTTTTTTATCTGACATGATAAAGGGAAATAATAAACCTAATAAATAAGTATTTTGTAAACCTACTTAAAAGAATTTATTAAAAATCTAATTCATATAGTTTAAATCAACTCATAATGAATGATATAAATAAAAAAATGTATTATGAAATGGTGAAAGATAAAAATTTATATAATGTACCAAAACAAAAATTCTTATTAAATAATAAAAGAAATTCTATTAGTTTATGTGGTTTATGTCGTAGTACTAAACTACTATGTGGTAAATCTCGTTGTCCAATTATTATAAAATATCATTCAAAAGAAAAGATAAACCCAATTATTAATAAATTAAAAATTGGAGGATCCTCACCACCTAGTATCTTTATCGGTAGATATGGCTATCCCAAAGTATCAATTGGGCCAATGATACCTCCGATAATGGGAGACACATCAATTATTGATACTCCTGAATTATGGTTAGATAAAAGTATTGATGATATTGTAGATTTCCGTTCATTACTTGTCAGAGGAAAATATAATGTAAATGTTTTCGATGTTGAAAATAAAAATAAAATTGTTGAATATACAAGAGAACTAGCACTTTCAAAAAATAGTGTTTTCACAGAAGCAATATTTGAAAAAAAACCACGAGGGAATATATTATTTTATGATGAAGTACAACCTCATGGACCATCAGCACCAATAAAAAAATTTGATATTACAAATACAAAGTATGATCAATGTATGGAAAAAGCATTCTATGATACAGACCTAAAATCAAGAAAAGCAGTTTTGAATTTATATAAAAATGGAGTAAAAATTTCAAAAATTCAACGTGGTTTTAGTGTTGGAGCTTTTGGTATCAAAAAACATAGAAAATTCGTTCCAACAAGATGGAGTATTACAGCAGTAGATTCCATTATCGGAAAAGAAATGATAAAAAAAACAAAAAACTATCCTTTTATTAATGAAAATAGAATTTATTATCTAAATCAATTTGATAACAGATGGATTATTTTAATGTTACCAACTGAATGGGAATATGAGTTGATAGAAGCATGGTATCCA
>JAJISJ010000086.1 GCA_022848765.1 Thermoplasmatota archaeon | reverse complement strand
AGAATAACCGCCCCATAAAGAGGCGGTATTTTTCTGTTTTGAAGGCAAATTTACTACACTATGGCTACACTAACCTGTAAGTGCCTGATATATAGGACACTTCTTTGGGCTCATAAGAGAATTTTATATAGAGGGTTGAACGGGCAGAACCAGGTTTATTTACCGTTTTTTACCAGTTTTACCTACTATTTTATAAACTTTATAATATTTTATTAATTATTAGTTTTTATTATGAAGATGAACATCCATTTGAGGGAAAGGAATATTGAGTTTATAGTCTCCGAATTTTTTATAAACTTTCTCATTAATATCATAAAATACACCCCAGTAATCTGCACTGTTAACCCATGCTCTAACAGTGAAATTAACAGAACTATCACCAAGTTCGGAAAGACCAATAAAGCTTGCTGGTTCCTTTAAAATTCTTGTGTCCTCAGCAAAAAAATCATTAATTGCTTTTTTAAAATTTTCAACATCATCACCATAAGCCATTCCAAATTTCCAATCTACTCTTCGTTGCGGTTCGGCAGAAAAATTGGTGAGTGAACCGGTTGAGAGTGGTCCATTTGGGATTATTATTAATTTCTTATCTCCTGTGTTCAACATAGTTGCGAAAATACTAATCTCCTTTACGGTTCCTAAAAAACCTTGAGCTTCAATAAAATCCCCGACTTTAAAGGGTTTAAGAATCAAAATAATTACTCCTCCTGCAAAATTCTGAAGCGTCCCGGATAATGCCAAACCAAATGCTAAGCCAGCGGCACCAATAAGTGCAATAAATGATGTCATTTGAATTCCAATCATCCCCATTACAGTAATGATTACTAATATTTTTAATATTATGTTTATCAAACTTTTTAAAAACGGGACAAGGGACTGATCTAATTTTGATTTTGCCAATGCTTTTCCGATACTTTTAGTAATTAATTTTGTAACCCACAAACCAATTATAAGAACTACTATACCTCCAATTATTTTAGGACTATAATCAAAAACAAAATTTATTATCATGTCAAGATAATTTCCTGTAAATGTAATTTTCTCTTCCATTTTATTGCCTCATTTTTATTTTTCTACTCATTAGGCTTTTCGATTTCGCCCCGTTTATTTTAGTGGTAACTGGTCTCCACTTTTAATTATCAATTATATTTCACCTTTTTGATAACAAATATTACAACAATAAATAAATTAAAAAAAAATGGGAAAATTTATATAAGATTTTATATGAGATTATCTTATCCAAACAACCTACCCCATTCTAAGTAAGTTGAAATTCCAGAATCCGTTGAAAAATTGGTTTTTAGTTAGCAGTAGAAACCGCCCCCAAAAGAGGCGGTTTTCTATTGTTTCAAAGGCAGTTTTCCTACACTAACCCTACATTTTTCTGTAAGTTACTGATATACAGTACACTTCGTTGGGCTCATAATCAGACTTATCCTTTTTATATATTTAAATTGCGTGTTGATAAACGATATAGTTTGTAATTCTATTTAGCATTAATTACAGTGAATAATAACTAATTTCTAGGGATCCTGCAACTTGTCGAGATGATAAATAGACATATATACGTAATACGTATGTAGGGATATTTATTATAGAACATTTATAGCAGAATTTTATCAATTAAAATAAAGGATTAAATATGGGGAAAGTAGCAGTTTTAGGAGCAGGTTATGTAGTAAAACCAATGATTGATTATTTTATTGATGTTTGTAAATATGAAGTTATTGTTGCAACGCGCACCGTTTCAAAAGCAGAGCAAGTAATTGCTGGAAGACAGCTTGGCACTTCAATTAGTTGGACAATTGATCAAGTTGATTCTTTAGAAAAAATAATCAAAGAAGTAGAAATTGTTATTGTTATGATACCGCGGTCCTGCCACTCAGCAGTTGCTGAATTATGCCTGAAACATAAAACTCCAATGATAACAACAGATTTTAAACACCCTGGAATTGCATGTTTTGATGAAGAAGCAAAAAAACAAGAGACACTTATCCTAACGGAACTTGGTGAAGATCCAGGACTCGACAACATGGGTTTAAAACAAATGATTGATGAAGTGCATTCTGAGGGCGGCAAAATCATAAAAATTGATTCTTATGGAGCAGGCATTCCTTCATTTGAGCATAATCGCAATCCCTGGGGTTATAAATTCTCATGGGATCCAAATGGTCTTATGCGTTCAGCAGTATCACCAGCAACATATCAGATAGATGGAGAAGTAATTGAGGTGCCAGCAAAATTTGAACATCATAGATTAGTGGACATTCATGGGATCGGGACATTTGAAACTTATCCAAGCAACGATAGTACTCGCTATTTAAAAGAGTTTGGATTGGATAAAAATATCTCCATCTACAAAGGATTGCTGCGGTTTATCGGTTATTGTAACACAATGACAAATCTATTAAAAATAAAATTGATTGAGAATACCGAAAAAAAGAATTTTGAAAACACGACATATAGCCAATTTATTGCTGATCTTATTGGCTATTCAACTACAGAAGATATAAAAATCAAATTTGCGAAATCATTAAGTATGGAGACTAATGATGATTTTGTTAAGAAATTAGATTGGCTCGGATTATTTGACGATGTTCAGATATCAATAAATAGTGGCACAAATTCAAACCTACTTGTAGACTTGATGTTGAAAAAAATGGCATACGAACCTCATGAAAGAGATATGATAATTGTTCACAACGAAATGGTTGTTGAATTTTCTGATAGAAAAGAGAAACGAATTTCCAGTATGCTGAACGAAGGTATTTCTTATGGTGATTCTGCTATGGCAAGCGCCGTATCATTACCACCGGCTATTGCTGCAAAACTAATTTTAAAAGGGAAAATTATAAGAAAGGGAGTGTGTATGCCCTCAACAAAAGAAATGTACGAACCTATTTTGGCAGAAATGGAAACTTTGGGTTTTTCATTTAAAAAGGAAATAATTATCTTATAAGATTATGGAATTTCAATCCATAACAAAGGTGGTCGTGGTTTTCTATTGTTTTGAAGGCAATTTTACTACACTATAACTACACTAACCTATAAGTCCACATATTATTGACCGTTCGTTGGGTTGTGTACCTAAATTATTATTTATTAACTTAGCATAACGGATTTTTGTGGAAAATTTCTATTTTTTATTTTATTAATAAAAGGAGGTACTTGCATGTCAAGAAAATTATTATTAACTAAATTAATAAAAAATTGACTTCCACCAGTATTCGGGCCTGCATTTGCCATACTTATTGTTCCTCTGTTATTTTTA
>JAJISJ010000085.1 GCA_022848765.1 Thermoplasmatota archaeon | reverse complement strand
AATAAAATAAATAATAAATAATAAAATAACTAGTACATTAAACGTTCCTAAAGATGCTTTTCAAATTTTAAGTAAAATTGGAGATATATTTAATAAAGGGAAGGAAATAAAATGAATAAAAAATTTTGTATTTTATCAATAGGCATATGTTTGTCAATGATTCTAACTGCCTTTAGCGGTTGTGTAGAAGAAGAAGTAAAAATTGAAATGAAAAATCCTGATATGTTAGTATATTATACTTTTGGTGATGCAAAAACATTAGATCCAGCTGATGCATATGACTCAGCATCTGCAGAAGCAATATTTTCTATCTATGAAGGTCTAATAACTTATATCGGTGATGATTTAGATAATTTTTACCCGTCTCTAGCTACTAGTTGGGAAGTATCCGAAGATTCAAAAAAATGGACTTTTAATCTTAGAGAAGGTGTTAAATTTTCTAATGGTAATGATTTTACTGCAGAGGATGTTAAATATTCATTTGATAGAGTTTTAACTATGAACTCCCCTGAATCTGGAGTAGCATGGATTTTAGCTCAAAGTATTGATGAAAATAGTACAGTGATTATAGATGATTATACCATTGAAATAAATTTAATTGAACCTTATGGAGGTTTTTTATCTACTATTGCATATACAGTTGGATTTATTGTTGATAAAGATTACGTTGAAGATCATGGTGGTATTGTTGCAGATACTGAAAATGAATATCTTAAATTAAATCCAATGGGAACTGGTCCCTATATGTTAGAGCATTGGACTAGAAATACAGAAATGGTTTTAGTACAAAATCCTGATTATTGGGGCGGCTGGGATGGAAAACATGTTGAAACAGTTGTTATAAAATATGCTAACGAAGCAGCAACAAGAATTTTAGCCCTTAAAAATGGAGATGCTGATATCTCTGTTATCCCAAATGAGAATCTTGAAGATCTTGAAAATGATAAAGGTATTATTGTTATACCTTATGATAGTTTTGATGTAGTATTGGGTATTTTCAATACCAAATCAAATAATATTTATTTAGCAGATCCAGAGGTAAGAAAAGCCTTTAGTTATATTTTTAATTATCAATCTGCAATCGATGATGCATATGTTGGATTTATGAGTAGATTAGCAGGATGTATACCAAATGGCATGCCATACTATGATACTCAAAATGGTGGAGTTCCATTTTATAATTACGATCTTGAAGAAGCAGAAAAAATATTAGATGCAGCTGGATATACTTTGAATGAGGATAATCAAAGGTTTAATGGCGATACATTTAGATTGTTTTATAATGCAGGTAATACCGAAAGACAAAAAATGGCATTATCATTCCAACAGGAACTTGATAAATTAGGAATTGTTTCTTCCGTAACAGCTGAAAATTGGCCTCAGTATCTTCACAGAATGTTCAGTACAAATGATTGGGATTTTTTATTTCTAGGTTGGGGTCCAGATTATAATGATCCTGATGACTATATTGCACCTTTTGTTGGATCAACAGATATAGGTCAAGATACATATAACACTGGATGGAAAAATGCAACTGTTGATGAAATGATATTGAAAGGTAAATATACAACTGTATCATCAGAAAGAGAGGATGCATATAAAACAGCATTTGATATATATATTCAAGATCCTGCATTTATATTCATCGGGCAAAGACAATTTATTAGACCAAAAAGAGATTGGGTACAAGAATACTATTATAATCCAGTTAGAGATTGGTATTGGTACGATTATTATAAAGAATAAGGGAATTTAATCCCTTAACTCTTTTTTTCTTTATAGTTTTTATATATTCTTGGAAAATATTAAAATATATTTAATAAAAATCATAAAAAATACGAAATTAAGACCATATAAATCAGAGTCTAAAATTACTTGGAGATTAAATGAAAATATGGGAATATATAATTAGAAGATTATTATTACTTATACCTGTTTTAATTGGAGTAACTATTATAACTTTTGTAATATCTCATGTTATACCTGCGGATCCTGCAATTGCATTTGCAGGTGGACCAAAAGCACAACCTGAAACAATTGAAAGAATTAGAGAAGAATTACATTTAAATGAACCTTTATTAATCCAATATTTTTATTATTTAAACGATTTAGTTCATCTTGATTTTGGTAAATCATATTTGGAAAGTAGGCCTGTAACAGATAGTATAAGGCAATATTTTCCAGCAACATTAGAATTAACAATGTTTGCAATGTTGATATCAATTCCCTTAGGTATTCTGGGTGGAATAATATCTGCAATAAGGAGAAATAAATTATCAGATCATATAACCAGAATAATTGCAATATTAGGTTATTCAATGCCAATTTTTTGGCTAGCACTTATGCTACAATATCTATTAGCATATCAATTTCCAATTTTACCTTTGGAAGGGAGACTATCAATTGGTCTTGTTGCGCCACAATCCATTACAGGTTTATATGTATTAGATAGCATTTTAACTGGGAATATTAATACTTTATCTGCATCATTATATCATCTTATTTTACCTTCTTTCACACTTGGTTTTGCTACAATGGCATTACTACTTAGGATGACTAGATCAAGTATGCTTGAAGTAATGGGTATGGATTATGTTAGAACTGCAAGAGCTAAAGGCCTGTCAGAAAGAGTAGTAATAATGAAACATGCACTCAGAAATGCTTTAATTCCAACAATAACAGTTTCAGGTCTTCAATTCGGAGCATTACTTGGAGGTGCTGTTCTTACCGAATCAATATTTAACTGGCCAGGTATGGGGAGATTTGCTGCAAATGCTGTATTGGGACTTGATTTCAATTCTGTAATGGGTTTTACAATTATTGTTGCAATAATTTATGTTATAGCAAATCTGATTGTTGATTTATTATACGCAATTATTGATCCAAGAGTTAGATTAGGAGGAGAATGATATATTTAAGATAAAAAAAATAGATGAATTTCTTAAAAAAAATGAATCTAGAATCAAGGACTTAAAATATATGCTTCATCTTTTTAGACGAAGTTTATTATCAATGATAGGTCTTATTCTTATTCTATTCATCATATTTATAGCAATTTTTGCTCCTTATTTAGCTATACAACATCCAACTTATGTTGAAGTTTCAACTGAACAAGGCACAAGACGAATTGAAGAAAGATGGAATATCAATTTTCAAGATAAATTTATTCCACCAAATTCAGAACATTATTTTGGAACTGATGACTTTGGAAGAGATATCTATAGTATGGTACTTTATGGAACTCAGATATCATTAAAAATTAGTTTAATGGTAGTACTATCTGCAACATTAATCGGAATTTTTTTAGGAGGTAT
>JAJISJ010000084.1 GCA_022848765.1 Thermoplasmatota archaeon | reverse complement strand
ACCTTGTTTTTGCAAGTTCTGCTGCAAGGGCTGCATCTTTAGCTCTGCGCTCGGCCTCTTTTATACGAGCCTGCTGGATGGCATTGACACTCTCTTGTTGCAATCTCAGTTTCCCTTGTTTTTCTCTTTGGAGCATTATCCATAGGTGAACCAACATTATTCACATGGATAATTTTTATTTTAACCTTCAATAACTTATTACATATGAATGCAATAGAGGGCGGAATTAAAGATGCAGAACATGATAAAAAATATGGAGTGAAAAATATCGCATTAAAATCAGGTGTTATAGTTGATCATAAAAATATTATCATCCCAAAAAAGTTTAAAGCATTAAGTTTTGGAATAAGATTATTTTCATCCTTACTAATATTAATTCCATTCTTATTTTATGGAATCAGTTTCTACCCCTGGCAAATAATAATCTTATTTATCGCAATATTAATAATGTTATATCTAAACTTAAAATTATTAACAATTAAAGAATTTAATAGAAATATTATTAAAAAATATATATCATCCCTATCCTTTGTTAGATATTCCCTAATACCAATAATGCTAATATCAACTATTGGGATTATATATTCAACTATATTAATCATCATTCCTATTGGATGGTATATAATTTTTACCCCATTATCCGGGGAAAAATTGTTAAAACCAAGAATGTGAAAGGTAACTATCATGAAAAATAATATCACAATAATTGGAACAGGTATAGGGGGCTTAACAGCTGGAGCATTATTAACAAAAAAAGGGTTTAAAGTAAGCATTTTTGAAAAAGAATCAATAATCGGAGGAAGAGCTTTAACATTTGATACATCAAAATTAACACTTGATTCATATTTAAAAACTCTTTCAAATTTTAATATGAATGTTCCTTTTTCAGAACCAGATTTAAAAACAATTTTTGAAAAAAAAATGTTAAAAGGATACAAATTAGACCTCGGTTATCACGCTATAGGTGGTGGAGTATTATCAAATGCAAACTCAGTTCTAGCAGAATTAAATAATCATGTAGACATATTAGAATCAAATGTAGGATTAATAAAAGAAAACGGATATGTATTCCCATTCTTATCGAGAATTGATAAATTAAAAATTTTGCCTAACATATTAAGATTACTTTTTGCAAGTGAAAAAACACTAAAAAAACTTGATTCCATATCAATAACAGATACAATAAATAAATATGGACGAGGACAAATGACGTTAATTTTAGAAATTTTTTCACGTTCAATTACAACAATAAATAATCTTAATTTGATATCAACCGGTGAAATGTTCCGCTCACAAAGGAATTTATATCGAGGATCAAAACCTGTTGGTTATCCAAAAAATGGTTTAAAAAACATAACAGAAAAATTAGCAAACTATATACAACAAAATGGTGGCACAATATATTTAAATAAAAAAGTTAAAAAAATTATTATTGAAAATAAAAAAACAAAAGGAGTAATAATTGATAATAAAAAATATCTCTCAGATATAGTAATCTCAAATACTCTCGTTCAAGATTTATTCAAAATTGCAGACGAAAAACATTTTCCAATAGATTATGTTAAAAATATTAAATCTCTTAAAGGCACAGGAAGTTTATGTGCATATTACTCTCTTAATTATTTAGATCCAAAATTAATAGGAAAAACTTTTCATTTCATAGAAAGAAATATTGGTATTGATGGAAATGATACAGTCGGAATGATAGATTTTATGGCTGCATCACCAGATTCACGTATTTCACCAGCAAATAAATTCATTGTTCAATCGTATATAATCTGCAATCCAGATGAAGCTAGAAACATTGATATTCTAAAAAAATTAAAATATTTACTTGATAAAAAAATTGAAATTATGATACCAAATTATAAAAAAAATTTAAACTGGGTAATATATCCTGCAATATGGCATCTTGATGGAGTAGCCAAAACAATTGAAAATGAAAAGCCTGATATAAAAACTCCAATAAAAAATCTATTCATAATTGGAGATAGCGTCAAAGCAACAGGTATAGGATTCAATTGCGCATTAAACTCTGCAAGACTACTAGTAGAACATATATAAAAAACATAAATAAATTAATATGAAAAAACATTTAATATGAAGAATGATACTCGTAGACAATGATTCAACCTGATACAAACGAAAATAAACCATTCGGAAAATTAACAATGAAAGAACCTTACCGAAAAAAAAGGTTCTTTTCAGATCATATCCGAGGTTACCTTGATCTTCTAAGGCCATTTACATTATTAGCACCAATAATTGTTTCAATGTCAATCATAGTAGCAAGCCTAGTTTACAATTTTCGTTTTTTTGGATTAGATATCCCTACAGACTGGTGGATAACAGTAGGAAATGCTAGTTTAACAATTGCACTTGTAAATGCAGCATCTAACGCATTAAATCAAGCTACCGATTTTGAAGGAGATATGATATCAAAACCATATCGACCAATACCACAGAAAATTATAAAACCAGAAGAAGCACAGAGTCTAGCATATATTTTCTATTTATTCGCCTTATTAAGAGCAGTAACAATAAATCCATGGTTCGGAGCTTTTATTTTTCTAATAATGATTTTTACAGTAACATATTCACTCCCACCTAGATTTAAGAGATTCCTTTTTATAAATCAGGTTTGGATTGCAATTCCCCGAGGTTTTCTTGGAATTCTGGCAGGTTGGAGTGTCTTTGGCAATCCCTTCCAAAGATTACCTTTAATTATAGGCACAATCGCAACATTGTTTTTAATAGGAGGAATGTCAACAAAAGATATTGTAGATAGTAAAGCCGATAAACTTACTGGAGTTCACACCCTCATAAATACCTATGGGGTTAAAATGACAGCATTTATCTCACTCCCATTTATGTTTTTCCCATTTATTATTATTCCATTAATGATTAATATAAATTCAATTGCTGTTTATTATTGGCCATTAACATTTTTCATGTTTGCATCAATAATAATTTTTTATTTAATGATCAAGGAAGATAAAGAGAGTGATACCTTAGAAAATATTCAAGCATGGTCAATAATGTATATAGAATATATTTTCTTTGCTCTGGGATTTGCATTTTTAACCATATTTAGTAACGAATTAGAATTTCTTAACATATTTTAATTATAAAAAAGAAAACGAGTCTGCCGGGACCCAAACTGGTTTTCTCCTGTTGAAAAAATCAGAAAAATATGGTTTTTGGCATATTCCGGTTTTTTTGTATATAAAAATATGGTCTGCAAACATCACTTTTTCTTTCTTTTTTTCTTTATATTAAAAAGATCATTCAACACAAAAAACTTTGTTTTGAAGCCTCCTGAGAGACAAACTTATTATTCAAATAAAATGAGAGAAATATGATTGGAGGAATGGAAATCGTTCAAACAACCATAATAGTATATTTGGAATCTGAT
>JAJISJ010000083.1 GCA_022848765.1 Thermoplasmatota archaeon | reverse complement strand
AAAGATGAAAGAGCAGTAGAACTTTTTACGGATCTTGGTATGCCAAGAAATCTTGCTAAAACTTTAATGTTTATTTCACAGGTTGATGAGTGTAAATCTGCAGAAGTTGAACAAGGAGCAGATCTTAGACAACCTGAAGTAAGTGTGGCAATGCAAGAAATGAGGAGAAGAGGCTGGGCTGAAAAAAGAGATTTAAAAAAGAAAGGGAAGGGAAGACCTGTTCATATTTATACATTAACAAAAAAATTACCGGAAATACTTAATACTTTTGAACTTGAAAAAATGAAACAGGTTGAAACAATTAAAAAGGATTTAACGGATCTTCAAGGGATGATTAAGGAATATAAATAAACTTAATCACAACCTTTTTTTTATTTTTTTTATTTTAAATGGATCATTAATTTTTGAAGATGTTATTAAAATATGAAAAATTATAATAGGAAAGAAAAAATATTTAAAATTTGTAATAAAAAAATTGATGCAATATTAATTAAAAATAATGTAGATCCATATATCGATAATAATTTTTTTTATTTTACTGATTTAGAAGAAGGTATTTTTGAAGGCTGTAGCACAATTTTATATCCCGAACAAATATCAGAGTTAATCATATCTGAACTAGAATATGAAAGTTCAAAAAAATCTAAAGATAATGTAAATATCTTTAATAATAAAATGCAATATGATCAATTTATATTAGAATTTTTATCTTCATCAAAAAATATTGGATTAAATTTTAATAACATATTACTCAAAGATTATGTAGATTTACAAAAATTATTACCAAAGGCTGAATTTTATAATGTTTCAAAAGAAATATCTGATTTGAGAGTCATTAAAGATAAAAATGAGATAGATAGAATAAAAAAAGCATGCAATATAGTTGATAGTGTTATGGAGAAAATTCCTAATATGGTCTATAAAGGAATTACTGAAAATCAATTAGCAGCAGAAATAGATTATTCGATGCAAAAAAATGGGGCAAAAAAAACTGCTTTTAATACAATATCTTCATTTGGAAAAAATACTGCAGAACCACATTATTCTCATGGTCAAGTAAAATTAAAAAAAGGGTATTTTATACTATGTGATTTTGGGGCAAATTTTAGGAATTATAATTCTGATATTACTAGAACTTTTATTTTTGGTACCCCAAATCGTAAACAATTATCTATGCATGAAACTATAGTTAATGCACAAAAAATTGCCTTTAATGAAATAAAAGCTGAAGTTAAAGCAAATAAGATTCATGATAAGGTATATTCTTATATAGAAAAAACAGAATTTAAATCTCTTTTTATTCATTCAACTGGACATTCAATTGGCCTTAATGTTCACGATATAGGTGCTGGATTTAGTCCTGATTGTGAAATATTTTTAAAAGAAAACATGGTATTTACGGTTGAACCTGGAATATATCTTCCAAAATTTGGTGGTGTCAGAATTGAAGATGATATTCTAATAAATAAAGATGGTTTTGAATTATTAACTAATGTAAGTAGAAATCTCATTGAAATTTAAATTTTATAAAAAATTATAAAGTAAATTCATAAAAAAATAATTTTTAAATTCATTTAATATAATGATAATTTTTAAAAATTTCACTATTTTAATAACCTTTTTAATAGTATCATATATTAAAGGTTCCTGTGATTTTAGTGAATTGGATAAAAGAAGCAAAATATATCAAAGATCAAGCAATAAAAAACAATGAATATTTTTCTAATTCTTTACCCATGATTGCTAGTGAAAACATACTATCACCATTATGCAAAGAAATGCTGATATCAGATTTTCATGGAAGATATGCCGAAGGAACGCCTGGAAATAGATATTATGAAGGATGTAAATTTTTTGATAATGTGGAATTGAAAGCTATAGAACTTTCAAAAAAATTATTTAAATGCAATTATGCAGATGTTAGACCAACAGCAGGTACTACTGCTAATATGGCAATTCTAAAAGCTCTTATAAAACCTGGAGAAACTGCTACAGTATTAGATTTATCAAATGGTGCTCATATATCATTTGGTAAATGGGGTGCAGCCGGTATTAGAAACATTGAACTTATATCATATCCCTTCAATGATGAAGAAATGAATATTGATATCGATGGATCAATAAAATTAATTAAGAAGGTTAAACCAAAATTAGCTCTAAATGGAAGATCAGTTTTTTTATTTCCAAGTCCGATTAAGGAAATTGCAGAAGCTGCACATGAAGTTGGCGCATATCTAGTATATGATGCAGCTCATGTATTAGGCCTGATTGCAGGAAAACAATTTCAAGATCCATTAAGGGAAGGAGCTGATGTAATGAGCGGGAGCACACATAAAACACTACCTGGGCCTCAAGGTGGGATGATTCTATCTGATCATAAGGCGGAAAATGAAGAAGATAAATCTTTTTTAAGAAAACTAAGTTTCGGAGTATTTCCAGGGGTCACATCTTCATATCATCTTCACCATGTTGCAGCCAAGGCAATAGCATATGCAGAACATCTTGAATTCGGAGAATCATATGCTATTCAAACAATAAAAAATGCCCAAGCCCTTGGTGAAGCACTCTATAATAGAAATTTTAAAGTATTTGGAGAAAAACTTGGATTTACCAAATCACATCAAATTTTATTAGAAATTGGACCAAAAAAAGGAAAAC
Organism: Thermoplasmatota archaeon; assembly: GCA_022848765.1. Taxonomy (GTDB): domain Archaea; phylum Thermoplasmatota; class E2; order DHVEG-1; family DHVEG-1; genus JAJISJ01. The sequence continues at coordinate 781 of JAJISJ010000083.1, read as the reverse complement.
AAGCTTCAAAAAAACTAGAAGAATCTGGAATAATAACCAATATGAATACAATACCTGGCGATAATGATCCCATGAATCCATCTGGTCTAAGATTAGGAACGCCTGAATTAACAAGAATAGGTATGAAAGAAAATGAAATGGATCAAATTGCAGAATTCTTTATGAGGATATTACTAAAAAAAGAAACTTCATCGAAAATTAGGAAAGATATTAAAGAATTTAGAAGAAATTATCAAGAGATTCAATATTGCTTTAATAAAGGATACCGAGGGTATGATTACTATAATTTAATATAAAAAATGAATATAAGTCTAACAGGTACACCTGGAACTGGTAAAACCTCAATATCGAGGATTTTATTTAAAAATAAAATTGATATATTACATTTAAATGAAATCATAGAAAAAAATAATTTTAAATTTGAAGTTGATAAAGATAGAAAAACAAAAATAATTGAGATTGAAAAATTAAATAAATATGTTGTAGATAATTTTAATAAAAAAAAATTAATGATAATTGAAGGACATTTATCTCATTTATTACATTGTATTGATAAGGTTATTATATTAAGATGTCATCCTAAAGAATTAAGAAAAAGATTGATTAAGAGAAAATGGAATAATAAAAAAATAATTGAAAATATTGAATCAGAAATTTTAGATATAATTTTATGTGAGAGCATAAGCCTTTACCCTAAAGAAAATATATTTGAAATAGATACTACAGACAAAACTATTGATATCATATGTTTTTCAATTTTAGAAATAATTAAAAATAATTT
>JAJISJ010000082.1 GCA_022848765.1 Thermoplasmatota archaeon | reverse complement strand
GATAAGAGTATATTGTGGATATGTAGGGCCAGGAAGTAAAAGTTCATCTTTAGGATTTAGAGAGACACCTAGAAGAATTTGAAGAGCTTCAGTAACACCAGATGTAACACAGATATCATTAATATCATAATCAACCTTATTTCTCTTTTTTTCTCGATCAATTACTCCTTGTCTGAGTTCAGGGTATCCTTCAGATGGAGCATATCCATTATATCCTTCTTTTGTAGCTTCATACAAAGCATCGTTCATATGCTGCGGCGTATCAAAATCATATTTGTTAGGATCACCAATGTTTAAATGCAATATCTTAAATCCTTTTTTTTCTAATAATTGTGCAGGCACTACAACTTCCCTTATTGCGTATGAAATTCCTTTAGATCGATTTGATGCTTGTATCATTAATTATCAAAACAGATAATCAAATCAAGTATTAAAAATTTGATGGAATATCTTTATTATTTCAAAATGAATTTATTAAAAAATAGTTTTTTATGAAATTTTATAATTATCAATTTTTTCTGATGACCCAGAAGCATTTAATAATCTTTTTAATGCATTATGATATTCATTAGGTTTAGAATATAATAAATTTTTTGCAAATTCTTTTAGAAATTCACCTGATTCAATCTCAATATTTGAAAATTTCCATTTACTATCTTTACCCTTCTCAAACACTAACAAAAAGGCATAAGCAAGGGATCTTGATTTTGTATTATCTGACTGATTTTTTAATTCAGTTAATATTTTATTTTTACCATAAGTTTTATACAATCTAGATATTTGATCTGCAAATTTTGCTAAAGGAGGAAGTGATTTATATTTTGGTAATTCTGATAAAATATATTCTCTCTCCTTATAACTAAAAACAAGATCTAATAAATCAGATGGTGTTTCATCTAATTTATTAAATTTTTTTGCCAATTCCTCATTCTTCAAGATAAAATTTAATATTTGAAATCCATAATCATCCCAGTAAATTTCTAGAACTTTATTTGATGTTACATTTTTTAAAATTACAGGTTTATTAATATTTGTTAATATAAATTCCAAGCCTTCATTTTCATATTTATTTGGTTTTAAAGCTTTAATAAATGATTTAATATCTGACCCATAAGATTTTTCATCAAGAATAAATAATTTTTCTCCAGATTCTTTTATTATTTCTTCTCGTTTTGAAATATTTTTAAGTATTAGATCTAAATCGCTAATTTTTCCATATAAGTAGTCATCTAGATATTTAAGGTCATTATTATTTATTACATGTTTACCTTCAATAAATTTTGCTATTAAATCAATTGAAAAATCATTATTTAACTCTGGACCAATTATATATTTAGTTATATTAAATATTGTATTTTGAGATTTTCCCATGCATTTTTTACAAATACCAAATATTACATCAGCTGATTTCCAATATATTCTAATATACGGTGTTTCATTAACTTTTTTCTCTTTCAATTCGTTTTTAATTATATGATCGCAATTTAGTATTTTATCATTATTTGAAAAACCAATTTTGTTAAAAATAAAGCTAATAAATTCTTTTGGTGGTTTAGGTATTGGACCTGATGAAAAAAATCCATCATCCCAGGAATATATATATATATTTCTTTTTAAAGCAATATCTCTTATACCAAATAGTCTAAAAATTGGATTATCAAAATGCTGAGCAGCTATTAATTTTAATTTTTCAGCTTTGCCTCTTTGTGCATATGTTACATCACCTGTTGGTATTTTAGCAACTGCTAGATATGGTGCTCGTTCAGAGTGAGCTAACAGAATTGTTCCCGCAACAGCACCATCTAAACTTTTTTTATTTGATAATTTTTCTAATTTATCAATATTTTCTTTATTATTATTTACTTTTTCTAATCCTTTATTTATTTTTTTAAAAGTTTTTTTTGAATAATTATCATTATATTTTGGTAAAACTAAAAAGGGATCATTTTTCAATTTTTTTGCATTATTTATAAGATTTTTTTCCATTGATTTTGATGCGGTTCTAGCAAAAGTTCTAACTCTTCTCATTTTTTTTACCATAATTTAATTATTGAATAATAAAGTAGTATAATAATATGATTATAACATATTTATTTTAAATAAAAAATTATTAAAATATTTAGTAAAATTTATTCGAAATAAATTAATTATAATAAATCAATAATCATTTTTGATAATTTTAATTTTCTATTTTTATTAGTTTTTCTAGAAACTAAGATTTTCGATTTTAACATATTTGATATAATTCTATATTTAGTCATATGACTTAAATTACATTCTAATCCCACTTCTTTACAAAATTTATCTACTGCTCTTATTGCACCATCTATACTTGTTGAAATTTTATCTTTATTAATAATAAAAACAATTGATACCAGACTTGCATAGGTTGAAGATTTAATAATAACACCCCCTTATTATAACAAATATGTTATATTACATTTATAATATATCAAAATAATGCAATTATTTATTTTATTCATAATTGGTAATATTTATAGCATATATTATATTTTATAACATAATAGCTCATCTATTTATAAAAATTTTGAATAGTAATAAATATATTAGAAATGAGCCATATAATTTATATATGATATATATATTCGGGAGAATTATGGCTTTGTGGCAAGGAAATTCAAGACGCAGTGAAACTGGTAGAAGAATTCGTTACTTTAGAGGAAAAAGAAAATTTGAGATTGGAAGAGAATCTCTTCTTACAACCATAGGTGAACTCCGTTTAAAGAAAATTAGAACTAGGGGTAACAATCGAAAAACTAGAGTAAAAACAATTAATATTGCATATGTAATAGATAAAAAAAATAACAAAACTAAAAAAACCGAAATAAAGTCCGTAATAGGAAATCCTGCAAATATAAACTATATTCGTAGAAATATAATTAATAAAGGTGCAATTATAGAAACCGATATCGGAAAGGCTAGAGTTACCTCAAGACCAGGTCAAACTGGTGCTGTTAATGCAATATTAATATAAATATTATGATGAGATTAATATGGTTTCAAAAGATGATCATAAATTAATTATTTGGCCAATTTATTTTGAAAAAAATATATCTAGATCAAAAGGTAGAAAAATAGCAAAAAAATTTTCCTTAGAAAAACCTGATGTTGAAAAAATTGCAAAAGCTGCAAAAACTCTTGGATTATCCCCTATTATCGAAAAAAACGCTTCTCACCCTTATAGATCATGGAAAAAAGAAGGTAGAGTAATAATAGATAATAATGATACTAAATCAAAAATAATTTTTCAAATTGCTAAAATGATATAATTAAAAATTTACATATTTTTTTATTCATATATAATCTAATTTTTTAATTAACTGGAAAAATTCTGAGTACCATAATATTTAAATTATAATAAGCCATTAATAGTATTAGGGGAATAGCTATGAAAAATAAAATTTTCTCAATATCTATATACAATTTATGTTCCTGATCCTGATTTGCTAATAAGAACAAGTGGAGAGCTCCGCGTCTCAAAT
>JAJISJ010000081.1 GCA_022848765.1 Thermoplasmatota archaeon | reverse complement strand
TTAATGAGGGAGCAGGATTTGTAATTATGGAAGGTCATGGGAATCCTTTATCATGGGCTACTCATCCCATACCCCCAGGATCTCCATTTAGAGGAGGTGTTTCAATCACAGATTTTCCAGATATTAAAAATGGTGAAAAATTACCTATAGTGGTAGTTGGAGGTTGTCATAACGCCTTATTCAACGTATCTTTATTACAAACTTTAATCGGTAGACCTCATGAAAATTGGTATTGGACAAGCGGATATATAACGCCATTTTGTATGTGCTGGGCTTTAGTTGCTTCTCCCTTAGGAGGAGCTATAGCATCAACAGGTTGTACAGGTTTAGGTTTAGGGGGTAATCCACCACATCTAATAAATAGTGGAGGGCTAGATTGTAATTTATTCTATAAAATAGGCACTGGATCAGATAACCTAGGTGAAGCGCATAGTGGTGCTATTAGAAAATATATTTTGGAAAATACTCTTAATTCTGATGAAGAATTTTGTATTGTAGAGTTTCACCTATTTGGAGATCCAAGTTTAAAAATTGGAGGATATGATTAATATATTTTATAGGAGTATAAAATCTAAATTAATTACTTCGTTCTAATTATTTCTCTAATCGGAATATAAGCTAATAAAAGAGCAATAAATAACCAAATAATTAAACCGGGCCATAAAGGTGCATTATAAAAAACTGAGAAATTAAATCCCATTACAATAAGAACTGCAATAATTACACCCATTAATGCCTCACCTGTAACAAGTCCAGCTGTGAAAAGTAATCCTGTACGAATTGTTTTTTCTTTTGGTTTAATATCCTTTATTTTAATTGCTAGCTCCCAATCACTGGTTTCTTCATCCTTTTCATTTCCAAATTTTCTTAAAAGGATTTTATCAGTTATTAAACGAATAATTCCTCCAGAGAAAATCGGAATTGATAATGTAAATGGAAGATATATTCCAATTGCTACAGGTAATACGGGAAGATCAATTAAAATTAAAACTAAAGCTAGAACCATTCCAACTAGAACATATGGCCATAACATTTCACCGCCTAATACTCCTTGAACTATTCCTTTCATTAGAAATGCTTGAGGTGCCGGTAACTGTCTACTTCCTATTGTAAAAGCATTATGAAGAACAGCTAATATTAATCCAATAACTCCAGATATTGCAATAACACCAAAAGTCATCGAAATCTGTAATTTTTTTGGTGTAGCACCAAGCATTTGTCCACAAGCCATCGACTGTAATAAATCTCCAGAAATTGAACCTCCAATACATATAACCGCTGATATAAAAATTACAATAGCCATTCCTTCTGGACCAGTTACGCCCAAGCCTAACATAATTAAACTCACAATAAGAAGGACTGTGACAGTAACTCCAGATATGGGACAATTAGATGATCCGACAAGACCTGTTAGATAACCTGCCAACGCACTTGCCAAAAAAGCAAAAGCAATTGTAATTATTGCCATAAATATTGATATTGCATAAATATTTGAAAGCCAAATATATACTAATGAAATAGGAATAATCATTAAAAAAATTGAAATAAAAACTAATTTATAGCCTAAATCTTGATTGGTTCTTTTCTTAGTTTTATCTTCCCCTACTTTTATACCAATAATTGCTTCTTTTACACTATCGACAAGATTCATTCTTATGGTCCAAATAGCCCATAAACCTCCAACTAACATTGCTCCAACACCGATATATCTAATTTGATTTCCCCAAATTTGAAAAAAACCCCATATATTAAAACCAAGATTTTGATTACCATAACCCATAGAGATAGCATTTGAAATCTCAATAGTTGTTATAGGTGTAGGGATACCTGAAGAAAGAGCGATTAATGGGGTAATAATAATCCAACCTATTAAACCTCCAACTAAAACATAAGATGAAATTTTAAAACCAATTATCCATCCTACCCCCAATAGAGCTGGAGATGTTGTTAAACCACCATATAACCATCCATCTTGTATCCGTCCTCCAATTGAAAATTTTCCGATGCTGATAATATTTTCTATTGTACCTCGAAATATATTTAAAGATAATTCTCCAAATTTATATAGTCCCGCAATAATAGCGCCAAAAGCAAGCCATATTCCACCTACACTGCCTTCTTTTTCTTTTTTAGAAGTAGTTTCACCACCAACAGTTGTTGTTAAAACAGCTGCAACAGCAACACCTTCAGGAAAAGGTAAATCTGTCTTAATAACTAATGCTCTTCTAAGAGGAACCATCCATAAAACACCTAATACTCCACCAATCAATGATATAATACTTGTTTCAAGATAATGTATTTCCGTCCAAGCACCTACTAATACGAGAGCGGGTATTGTAAATATTACGCCAGCAGCGATTGCCTCCCCAGCTGCAGCGCCCATGGTAGCAAAATTGACTTCTAATATTGTTCCTTTAAAGGGTTTCAAAAGAGCTAAAGCTATTACAGCACCAGGTATAATGGCTGATACTGTCATTCCTGCATATAATCCAAGATATGCATTTGCAGCTCCTAATACGATTGCAAGAAAAACACCAACTAATATGGATTTAATTGTAAGCTCCGGAATTGTTTTATCTCCAGGTATGAAAGAATTAAATTGCTCTCTAGAAGACATACAGATTAAATATAAATCGCATCATATTAATATTTACTGTTTTTATATAAATAAATTGAAAAAATATTTAAAATAATATGTGAAAAGGAAAACATTAAATAGATGATTTTTAATCCCGCATTTGGGGAGAGACATTAAAATGTTGGACGATAAACATAGATACATTAACAGTCATGATTTCGGTAAATTGGAATTAGTAGATAAAGAAATTTTTTTCATTTCATTTAATAGAAGAGATAACTAGAAAAAAATTATTAGGATATTTTGTATAAAATCAAAAACTTCTAAAAAATCTAATCCCAATAATATTAAAAATGCCACAATCAATATCAATAAAATCTTTATTGCAAATTTAATAAATTTCCATGCAATTAATACAATAACTATTCCAATCAATAATATTACCCATAAAGGTAAATTTCCAAATATTTCAAGCATTAATATTCACAAAATTAAAACGATTATATACATTAAATAATTATCTAAATATTAATAATGCCTCTTAATTATTAGAAATCTATTTTTTTCTTTTTATCATTTTTTTTTTATTTCATAAGTTTTAGTAATAGATTGGTTAAATAAGAATTTGGAGAAGGGGATATGAGAAATTGGTGTGAGGAAAGATGGGTTAAAAAATCAAATTCTCCCCCTTTCTCCTAGAACATTGAATGGTTTACTAATATAAATACATTATTATAAAAATTAGGGGAAGGGAGGGGAGGAGGTAAGAATCAATAGTTAGGCGTAGAAATTATTCTATTTTCCTCTAATCCCCATAGTATTAGATATTCTAAGATAAATAGAAGCTTTTATTGTAATTTTGGACAAAACATTTAAAACAATGATAATAATAAATAAATTGAATAAAAATTAACAATAAAGAGATTAAATTATTAGAATGATAGATAGGGGAGAATAGAGGGATAAGTGAGAGAGGGAGGGAAGGGAAGAGGTTTATAAAAATTAATCCTAAGTCTTCTATTCTCAATTTTATACTCTGTAATCTTGGCTAT
>JAJISJ010000080.1 GCA_022848765.1 Thermoplasmatota archaeon | reverse complement strand
ACAACATACCAATAATAAATATCCATTGGATATTCAAATTGTTTGGCAATATTATTTTCTAAAACCTGATAGCGGATTGTTGAATAATAATTACCATTTCCAGCGTCATAGTCGATAATATCAGCGTATTGAATTAATTGATCAATCTGATAAAGAATCTTTACATTATCCTCAATTACTTCAGCTGATGGAATATTTCCAAGTGGAGAATGAGCAATAGAAAAGGCTATTTCATCAGTGTATTGAATATCACTATTTAGTATAAGATTCACATATTCATCTGAGTTGTTAATACTCTGAATTTGTTTAACGAGTTTTCTTTGAATCCATGTAGGTGACTTTGCAACCGCATTTTTTTCAATTTCAGATAAACCAGTTGAAATAGGCGGTAATTCTTCTTTTTCAAGTTTTTTTTGCTGCGAGTTAAACTTAATATAATAATCTGAATTAGAGAGTATTTCTATTTGGCATTTTTCTTTTGAAATAATATTTGTCTTTAATTCATTCGAAAAAGATGCATATACCATTCCATGCAATCCAATTGAGAGTGAGAGAATTATAATAATGAATATAGTAAAGAATTTAGTTTTTTTATTATTAATTATTATTACTCCCCCTACAATTCATTATATTATATTAGTTTTATATTTAAAAATATTTTTGAAAATAAATTAAATTAAAAATTATTAAAAAAGGGATATTATTTATTTAAATTCTGAAAACTTTTTCATTTTTTTCAAATTCTTTATTATTTTCAGTTGTTGAAATTCTATATTTTTCAATCATATCTTTTATTTTTTTACCATCCCATGTTTTTACATTATTTTTAATAGCTAATTCAATAGCATTTTTTGTAAAAAAACTACTTGCAACAATCATTGCATTATCACAATAATAGTAGTCTTTAGCTTTTATTACATCTTGTATGTCTTTTTCTTTTACAAAATCAAGGAAGCTTTTTGCTTGAACAGCTGTTTTTTCCCCAAGTTTTTCAATAATTAAATCTGCCCCTTTATCACCGCTAATTATAGTTTTATCAACATTAAATTTCATTAGAATAAATAATTCTTTTAGAAAGATTTCAAATTCAGATGCACTCATTTCTTCAATATCTATTAGTTTATAATCATTTATCTTATATAATTCATTTTCAAATCCATTAATCTTCATGAATTTTTTTCTTTTTTTAATTAATGAATTTAAATCACCAGTTTCAAATTCTTTTTCATCCAATAATTTTTTAAATAATGGCAATATTTTTCTATCATATTCATCAAAATGTTTTAAATATGCATCTGTAAAATCTTCTATTGTTTCCGGGTGTTCTGATAATATTTTTTTCTTTAAATCATTATATTTATTTAATTTATTTTCTTCCTCTTTTTTATTAAATAATTTAAATAATAGATGTGATAAATCTTTTTTTGAGACGTCTATTTTATATTTTAAGGTTAGAAGATCGTAAAGATTCTTAAATTCATCAATGGGATCATCATATTTTTCAACATAGTTTCTTATAATATCCCATATGTTCTTTGATTTGATTTCTTTTTCAAGTCTATCAATGTATAAATTTGTTAATTTTTTATTTTCATACATCTCATTTATGATGTTTAACAGGCTTAATTTTGTTGAATATATTTCATATTTTTTATTTAGTGCTATGATTAAATTTTCGATACAATCCCATTTGTTATCATATCTATCAACATATTTATTTAAGAGACCCCATGCTGATTTTTCTGTTATCTCGTCGTGTAAAGTTAAAATGTTATTATCATTTTTTCCAGAGTCTTTATTTATTATGTCTTCTCTTTTTTGTTCATCTGCACATTTAGTATGATAATAATTATTATCATATTTTTTTGCAAAACCGAATCTGATTTTTTTATTACATTTATTACATGTTTTTGCCAATTTCTCGCCTCATCACTTAATATATTCAAATTATCATTCAGAATAAATATTTACCTATATAATTTATATCAAAATTTGATAAGATAATTATATTTTTGAAAAATCATCAAAGTTTTTTACATTTAATGTTTTATTAGTTTTTTTTTGATTACCAAGCATATCATATGGTTTACCACCATAATCATGCCCAGGGTAAACAATTAGACTATCAGGTAGGGACATAATTTTATTTTTTAGTGTTTCATACATTATATGTAAATCTCCACCGGGTAAATCAGTTCTACCACAGTCTCCTATAAACAGGGTATCACCTGTTATAATTGCTTTATTGTCAACTATAATGCATATCCCTCCCTGCGTATGTCCAGGTGTTAAAATAAAATCTAAATTTATTTCACCAAGTTTTAATTTATCTCCACCATTAACAGATATATCGATATTAGCATCTATTTTTTCTCCATCTATTTTTGATGCTATTAACTTTGCTTCAGGATATTGATTTTTTACAGAATTTACTGCATATGAATGATCACTGTGATAATGAGTAATTATGATATAATATAAAGTTAAATCATTATTTATGATAAAATTTATTGCCTGTTCTGGTTCATATCCTGGGTCGACTATAGCAGCTAACTTATCTTTTTTTGAGTATATTATATAACAGAAATTATCAGCTCCAACTCTAATTTGTTTTAATTCCAAATCAAACACCTTATTTTGATATATTTAATTCTTTTAAGTAATGTTTTTTTTAAGTATTGTAATTTTTTCATTATAAAAAAGAATTAAGTATAAATTCTTATATAATAGATTATAATGAGCAGGTATAATAGTAGTTTTAGAGAGCCTCCTTGGGTGATGGGATCGCCTAAAGAGGTTATGGATTGGATGGAAGCTTCTCATCCTAAGAAAAATAAGAAAGAAGAGGATTTTGATAAGAAATATCTAAATAACCTTCATGTAAAATTTGATTTTGATGTAAGTCAAAAAATAATTGACAGTAAAGGTTTTTTATCAAGAATATTTAACAGAAAAATCGTTGAAGAGGATTTTAATCTTATTTCTTCTACTAAAATTATTCTAAGAGGTTTATCTAAAGCAAAATTTCATAATACTTCAAAAATCATGGTTGATAATATTATACTTTATGAACATCCTGAGAAGAAATCTGATTTGAAGAAAACAATAAAAATTGTGGATGACTTTATTGAAGAATTAAAAAATGGTAAATCAGTTGAAATAACAGCATTATTTGATGATGTAGTAAAATGCAGTGCGATAATCAATATAAAAAAAATACATCAATTGGATGAACATTCAGTTAATATTCAGATAAAAGGAAAAATACGGAAAGAAATTTATCATACTTTTTTGAATTATTTACAGGAGAAAATTGGTTTTAAAAAATAAATAATAATTATTTATTTGATTGGAAGATATTTCCCTGCTATATAGAAAGTTGGTCCAACAATCCCCATAAGTCTAAAGTAAAAATGTGTCTCATTTCTAAATCCTATTCCAACCATTCCTGTATATTTTTCAGTTGAAATATTTCCAATTATTCCAAATAGAAACGGCCCTGCTGTTTTTCCACCGATGAATAGTTTTGGATCTTTCTCAGAGTTTTCTGCAATTACTCCAGCGAAACGTCCTTTGAAATCCTTTTGACAATATCCTAAAGTAATTCCTTTATTATTTTCAGGTTGCCCTTGTTGATTTGTTAATCCAACAACACCATAAAAATAGCTAGTTGCCCATTCAGGTGGGTCTA
>JAJISJ010000008.1 GCA_022848765.1 Thermoplasmatota archaeon | reverse complement strand
AAAATGCAGGTTTTGATGTTATTGACAATGGATTAAAGGTTTTATGGAATCCAGATGATGAAAGTCGAAAGATTTGTATCGATTATGGAAATAAAATTGCAAAAAATTTCAAGTGAAATATATGATTCTAACTCTTTGGGGTTTTATTGCCATCGTTACTATTATTATGGCAATAGCGACGTTGACTTTGTGATTATTTTTCCCCCAATCTTATTTCTTAATGAGTGGGGTGGTGATAATAAAGTTTGGTGATAAGATTTATTTTTAATTTGATTGTATAATCTGGTTTGCTGCATATATACCCGAGATATATGATTCTTCTAAACCAGCAACATTATAATCACCAATAAGAAACATATTATTTCTTCTATTACTCTCTATTAAATTATGGCCATTAATAGTTCCTGCAGGATTCCAAAAATGATGAGATAAAATCACATATTCATTAAAATATCTCTTTAGGGGGGGAATTTTATCTCTGTAATACAGCAGATATGTTCCATCATTAAGGTTAGCTATTGCTTGTACTTCATTAAAAGGAGAAAATAATTGATAATTTTTTTTAGAAAAAACATTTTTGATAATTCCAGCTATATGTAACATATTAGTATTCACAGGTTTGTTTATTTTTGTAATACTCACAAATTTTTTTGACCAAGTTATGGGTGTTGCCAAGACTATGTTTTTTGCATAGAATATTTTATCTTTGGTTTTAATTTTATATAAATTATTCTTATATTTTATATCATATACACAACCGAGTATTATTTTGTCTTGAAAGGATCTTATCATTTTTTCTTTTTCAAACGAAAAAGTATAAATTGGTGTTATGAGTGGTAATAGAAATTGTAAGAAACTGAAAGCATTCATTTCAGTTACGCTTGAAAACGTTGTTGAATATAGCGCCTTAGATAGATAATTTTCTGTTAAGGGTTGGATATCATATTCTTTAATAAAATCTGTTGCATTTTTCATATATAACTCCTTCAAAAAAGAATCATTTTCAATTGTCTTCTTTTGGGAAATTGTTTCAGAAGTTTTTCTAAATCCTCTTAATGCTTTTCTAAACTTGAATTGAGTTTTGAAAAATTTCATAAATTGAATTAAATAAACTAAAAGTTTAGGTTCATATAACACATATGTTTTATTGTTATCATGAAAACAGAAATCACTTAATTTTATTCTTGTTTTTAATTTCACAAAATTTAGTACATTCTTATAATCTGAGCAAACAAAGAAAGCGCCATAATTTACATCTCCATCATTAGACGTTAGTATCCGTCCCCCAATATCTTTACTAATTATTAAGAAATCTTTATCATATTGCTGAAGTAACCTACCACAGGCGAGTCCTGAGATTCCAGCTCCAACAATAATTGTTTCAAAAATCTTATTAGGCATTTATTCATGTATCTAATTCTTAATATTGATAATTTTTGTAAATTTTAGTTTTATTTAATGAAAAATAATTATCTTCTTACCTTTTTTTGACTTAATGACAGATTGTATCCTTGATTTAAATACCCATAAAACTGATTATTTCTAAGACGGAGATATTAAAATTATTTATTTTAACTAAAATCTTCACAAATTTTTTTTAATAAGTTAATCATATATATTTTTGATTAACATGGATGAAATTGAAATTTTTGAGAATAAAGATGTTGATTTATCAAATTCTATGCTTATAGTTGCATTCCCAACTGTGGGTTTAATAAGTTCAATAGTTGGTCACTATATTATTGATACATTAAAACTTGAATTGGTAGGTTCAATTGTATCAAGATATTTTTCACCTACAGCAATTATTCATAATTCAAAACCCTCTCCGCCTGTAAGAATATATGCTGGAAAAAAAATATGTGGGCCAGATGGATCATGTGAACAATTAACTGTTATCATATCAGAATTTATGCCGCCATTAGAAATTATAAAACCGTTAACCGACAAGATATTTGAGTGGTCAAAAGAAAAAAAATGTAAAATAATTACTACATTAGAAGGCACACATGCAATAGGAGATAGGGATGAAAAAAAAATACAAGTATTTGGAATAGGTAGTAATAATATAATGAACCAAATATTAAAAAAACATAAAATCAAACTGACAAAAGAAGGCATGGTAACTGGAGTAACCGGGGTTCTTCTTTATAGCGGGGTTTTATTAAATCAAGATGTTATTTGTTTATTAGCTGAAGCGCATGCATCTTACCCAGATTCAAGAGCTGCAGCAGCTTTATTGGAGAAATTAGATATAATGCTACCTTTAATAAAAATTGATCCAACCCCTTTATATGAAGAAGCTGAGAAGATTGAGGAGAATATAAAAAAATTCATGATGCAATCAAAACCTACTGCACCAATTATTCCAACTTCTCCAGCTCATATGTATGGATAATTTAATTATTAATATTAATTATTTTCATTAGTGAAAAATAATTGGATATTTTATCAAATTAATTTATAATTTTTTTTAAATTATTGTTGGAAATATATAAATATGCCGTTACTAATATAATCTTAACAATTGTGAAAAAGGAGAAATAATATGAAAATTACTATAATTGGTGGATTATGTATTAGTCTAATATTTCTAATTAGTTTGGTACCTACAACTTTTAGTGAAGGCATGACTGATACACAACTTGAAATAAATGATATAAGAAGTTTATTAGGGGCAGTTGAGACTGATATTAAAAATATTGGTGACTCTGTAGCTGAAGAAATAAGTATATACGTACAGGTTTCAGGTGGACTTTTAAATAATATTGATATTCAGCACGACTGTAGTGGATGTGATGCATGTGGGACAACTCTTGCATCTGGTGGCATTAAAACCGAAAACACATTAGAAGCAGGATTTATAATTGGATTAGGTAGCGTAGAAATCACAGTTACAGCATCAGCTACAAATGCTAATGAAGTTACAAAAACTGTCAATGGATTAGTCATAGGTCCATTTATTATTATTAATTAAATCTCTCTTTTTTCTTATCATATTTTTAATTTTAAATTATTTTTCACCTAATTACACAATCAATAAGATTTAAACAACTGCGGGTCTCTTTAACATCATGGGCTCTAATTATATTAGCCCCATTCATCACTGCAATACATGCAGCTGTTAAACTACCCTCTAATCTTTCCTTTATTATTGGAGATTTATCATCTCCACAAACATTTCCGATGAAAGTTTTACGAGAAGCTCCAACCATTATTGGAAATTTTAATAATTTTAATTTATCAAGGTTTCTTAAAATTTCACAATTATCCTCAATACCTCTCCCGGTTCTTTTACCAAAACCTATGCCCGGATCAATTATTATTTTTTCTTTTTTTATATTATTTAAAACTGCAAATTCAGTTCTCTCTTTAAGAAATAAAAAAATTTCTTTAATTAAATCTTTATAAAATGGATTATTTTGCATATTTCCAGGATTCCCCTTCATATGCATTAAACAAATTGGAATTTCATATTCACTGACTATCTTTACTAGAGATTTGTCACCCCTTAATGCTGAAATATCATTTATCATAGACGCTCCAGCATCAATTGTTTTTTTAGCAACCTTTGATTTATAAGTATCTACAGAAATTGGTATATTTATTTTTTTTACTAATTCTTCTATTGTTGGAACTATTCGATTTATCTCTTCTTTAGCTGATATCTTTTTTGCACCTGGTCTAGTGGATTCACCACCTATATCAATAATATCGGCTCCTTGTTTTTCCATCACTAACGCATGTTTTATTGCTTTATCTGGTGAAAAATATTTTCCACCATCATAAAACGAATCAGGTGTTACATTTAATATGCCCATTAATATTGTTTTATGTTTAAGATCAAATGTTTTATCTCCAATATTTAAATTATTCATTTAACATCGTTTAATAAAATTGAAATTTCTTCTGAAATTTTTCTTAATCTCGAGTAATGTCTCTTTAATTTTCCAATTAAATCTTTGATTTGTTTAAGATTTCCAATAATTAAAATATCACCCGTTTTATCATGTAATTTGAAAGTATTTTTTGGAACTGCAACTTCACCACCAATGGATAGCATGTCTTGTTTTATTATTATTGCATCTTGAAGTATTACATTATTCACTCTAATTATTTTTAAAATAGTTTTCGGGGCCATTATTTCAATACTTTTCGGGTCACTGCCAATTTCTTGTATTTGTATTTTTGCTTCTTCAATGGTAGATATATCAATAAAATGCATATTTTTTTTTGTCACAAAAAGAGTATATTGTTTTTATATTTCAAATATTTGTATCAAATATTTTTATTTTTTCTCTCTTGATTTCTTTATTTTTAATGGTAAATAAAGAATATAAAATATACAAAAAAATTCAATGTTTGCTGCTATTACAATATAATACGGGTGAAAATTTTGGAAATAATGTACTATAGCTAGTATTATAGAAATTAAAAAAGCAATAATCGCATATATTATTATTAATTGTTTTTCACTTCTATTTTCAAACATATTTTTCATTATTATTAATATACAGTTAATACTTTTCTATTTTTTTTAAATAACCTCTAGCTTCTGCAACAGTATAAAGAGACCCAGTAATACAAATTAAATCATTATTATTCGTAATCTTTATAGCATGTTTTATTGCATCCTGAATCTTATTTTTGCTAATTAATTTTATCTTATTATTCATTTTTTTTATGATTTTTTCAAGTTCAACTGATTCTATTGCGCGATCATTATTTGATTGAGTTGTTATGATATAATCAGAAATTGAAATTATTGAAGGCATCATTGATTTTATATCTTTATCTTTTAATATACCTAATATAAAAATTAATTTATTATATTTAAAATCATTTTTTAATGTTTCAACTAATAGTTTTACTCCCTTAGGATTATGAGCCCCGTCTAATAAAATAATAGGGTCATAATTAACTATCTCCATTCTACCAGGATTAATAGTTTTTTTAATTCCTTGTTGGATATAATCCTCATTAATTTTTATTCCATGATTTTGGAAATATTCTAATACTTTTATTGCTAAAGTTATGTTTTCTCCTTGATAATTACCTAATAACTTAGTTTTAACTCTATATTCTTTCAACAAACCAGTAATTCGAAATTCTTGAAATTCTAATGTATTTTCTAATCTAATCCAATTTTTATTACTTATAATATAAATTGGAGCATTTTTTTCATTTGCAATTTTTTTTATTATCTCTAAAGATTTGTTTTTTGCAGCTGTAAATATAGGTGTGGATTCTTTTATTATACCTCCTTTTTGCTTAGCAATTTGAGTTATGTTTTTACCTAAAATATTCTGATGTTCTAATGATACATTAGTTATAACTGAAATAACAGGTGTTACAATATTTGTTGCATCATATTTTCCACCAAGCCCCACTTCAAGTATAGCATAATCAACTTTTTTCTCCTTAAAATATTGAAAAGATATTGCTGTTAAAATTTCAAAATAAGTAGGTACTTCCCTACTTGCTTTCATTTTTTCTATAATAGGTTTTATTTTTTGTGTAATATTTGCAAATTCATCATTGGAAATTATTTGATTATTAACAATTATACGCTCTTTTATATCATGTAGATGAGGTGATGTATATATTCCAACTTTATAATCCGATTCATTTAATATAGAAGCTATAATATTACATACGCTACCCTTACCATTAGAACCACCTACATGTATTATTTTATAATTTTCATGAGGGTTTCCTAGCTCATCCAAAATATATTTTACTCTATCTAAACCTAATTTAATACCAAATTTTTGAAAACTGTTGATCCATTTTATTGAACAATTATAATTCATATTAACTTAAATTAAAAACCTTCTGAATATAAAACATCAGGATCATATTCAAATTTATTTATCCATGATTCACCAGGTGAAATTATTACCTTTCTACCAATAATTTTTAATCTTTTTTCAACAAATAGTTGAACTGTTCTTGGTAGAATTTTATGTTCAACTTTTAATATACGATTAGCAAGTTCATTTCTATCATCTTTTTTATAAACTTTAACTGCTGCCTGTAATATTATTGGACCATGATCCATCTCTTCATCCATAAAGTGGGTGGTACAACCTGTAATTCTAACACCATAATCAAGAGCATCGCCTTGACCATTCGTTCCTTTGAATGATGGGAGTAAAGCAGGATGAATGTTAATTAATCTTCCATGCCATTTTCTTACAAAAGAATCAGAAAGTATTCTCATGTATCCAGCACCGACTATAAGATCAATTTTGTTTTCTTCCAATAGTTTATCTATTTTCTCTTCATGTTTCTCCTGTTTTATCCCTCTAGGATTAATAAAATAATTATTAATATTATGTTTCTCAGCTCTTTTAAGAGCAAAAGCATTTTTATTGTCACTGATTACTATCACTACATTAACATCGATAATTTCTTTTTCAGATGCATCTATTATACTCTGCAAATCAGTACCAGTTCCTGATGCTAAAACTCCAACATTTATTTTATCTCTCATGAAACCACTTTCCATTCAAATACAATAATTTAACAATTACAAGCTTCGAATTAATAGTACTCTTATATTTTTTAATAAAATTGAATATAGATAATTGTTTTTGTTTTTTTCCCTTTTTAAATAAAAATATTTTCTATTTCATCTATTGGAGCATTGGTTTTAAAACCAATATTTGAAAAATGAGTTTTTATTGCATAATAACCTTTTTCGTTTATTTTTTGAAATAAATAATTCATATTTGGAGATGATTTTTTTAAATAAGAAGCAATACTATCAGTCGTGTAAAAGAAAGGGGCGGCATCTGATTCTTTTTCCAATAAATCTATTAGTTTTAATAATTTATTTTTTGTGTTTAAATTTTTATTAAATATATAGGTTATTAATTTTTTAATTATACTTTTATTTCCTGTTTCCCCCATCCATAAAGGTCCAATTTCCTGAGAATTTTTAACATTATAAAAATAATCTTTTGAATTTATAGATAAAATTTTTTTCAGAGATTCATTTGCGTATTGAACTCCTTTTATTATCTTTATATAAACTCTAAAATAGTGATCAGTTGAATAACTAATAATTGGTTCAATTCCTTTATCATATTTTGCTGCTTCCCTCGCTAAAAAACCAATTAATATTCGTAAACCAATTTCATGCATATTATTTGAATGAAATGAGTATGCACCATATCTTCGAAAACATACTTTTGGATAAACTCCACAAAGTGTAGCCGTATCAGTTGCAGTACAAGCAATAATCCCATTTTTATTTATACTTCTAACAGCGGAATCTATGAAATAGACTGGGGATCCAAATGGATCAATATCAATATAGTCAAATTTTTTTTCATTAAGTAAAACATTAAGATTTTTATTTGTTGGAAAAATATTATTAAAATGATTGTTTTGAATATTTTTTATTATAAGATTATACGCATTTTCTGACCAGTCATTAATATATAAAGAAAAATTACCTTCAAGCTCATTCGCAAATCTAATACCTCTAATTCCGGATGCAGCAAGACCATCTAAAATATTAACTGAATTTTTGCAATTATCAATAAACCATTGATTTAAGGCAACTGATAAATCTCTATTTAATTCCATGGAGGGATTATAAAAAGGATAATTACCTTTTGCGGCTGGTCCTTTTTTTGTTTTTTTTTTAATAAAAGTAAAAACCTCTGTAGCTCCTTCAGATATCAATTTAATATGAGATTCATTATTCATATTTAAAAAAGAGGTGGTAATTTTTCTTTCATAATTTTTTCAATTTTATAGGGTAATAGATTTCTATTTACTGGAGTTACTTCTAAAATTCTTATATCATCACGTCTTCTGACATCCTGTAGAAGAGGAGTTCTGGATTTTTTATGTAAAGTTACAACTATTGGTTTGTCAGAATCTAAAGCTTCAATAACGGTATCACAAAATTTTTCTGATAGCATCTCCATTTTTCCAATTTCATCAATTATAATTATATGGACATGGTCATCAGAAATTGCCCTTTCAATTGCAGGAACTCCAATTTTTTCAAGAGCACTAATGTCTACACCATAATCTCCGACTTTATCCTTAACATCAAAATCTATGTGTGCGAAAACCTCATTTTCTAAAGTTAGAAAATCTTCAACGATAAATCCTACTCTTTCATCTTTTTTTAATATTGGTTTAGTTATCATTCCTTCCAATTTATAACCTGCTTCTTCTAGAAACTCAATTATTTTTAATAGAGTACGTGTTTTCCCTACATTCGGCATTCCAGTAATGCCGATCTTTGGAATATCTTCCATATTGACAAAATGTAATACGTTTTCTGTTTAGAAATGTTGTTATTCAATTATTTTTATGATTTTGTACTTTTATGAATATATATTGGTCCAAAAATAGAATAAATAATAATTGATATTAATAATATTAATAGTGTTATTCCATTATATTGACTTCCAAATATAATTGAAAATATGATTAATATAGCTGCGAAAATATTAATTATATAATTTGGTTTTGGAAAGCGAATATTTGAAATAAGAATAATTGAAATAATAAGTATTATTAACAAAATATAAACATATTCAATTCTTAGATATGAAAGAATTATAATAATAATTGTACTTGCTGAAGCAGGTAAACCAATAAAAATTTTCTCTTTTTTCATTATATGAAATGAACCAAGCCGAAGTATATTAAAAAATAAAAAAATTGTTAAAACAATAATCAAGAATAAATGTTGAAAATTATTATTTGAAATAATTATATCTTTACTATATATTTGATATACAAATAAAGCAGGCGCAATCACTAGAGAAATCATATCACCCATAGCCTCCATATATTCACCTAAATTACTATGTTTTGTTCTTCTTGCCACTAGACCATCAATCCCATCCGCCATCATTGCTAATAAAATCAGTGAAAATGAGTAATGGACTTCATTTAAAAAAATCATTATAATAGCAAGAAATCCAAGAATAGCATTAGTTATTGAAATCAGATCTGCAATAGATAATAATTTAATCATAGATTTTTGCAACACTACTTTCTCCAGCCTTTAATTTATCACCTTTTTTTACTTTAAATTTGAAATTTTTTTTATAGGGTAGATAAAGATCTACGCGGGATCCCAATCGTATAATCCCAATCTTATCTCCCTTATTTATTACATCATTTTTTTTAATATAAGGTAAAATTCTTCTTGCTAAAGTTCCAGCAATCTGAATAATTTTAATCATACCAATAGAAGTTTTTATTGTTATAATCAATCTTTCGTTTCTCTCCGACTCTTTTTTAAAAGCAGGTAAATGGGATCCAGGTAAATGAATAACTTCTTTTATTATTCCATCAATAGGCATTCGATTAACATGAACATTATGAACGTTCATAAAAATTGAAAGAACAATACATTTTCCAATATCTATATCATCAAGTTCATATATATCTCTAATATAACCATCAGCAGGAGAAACAATATCGTTACCAATTTTTCTTATTGGATCTCTAAAAAAAATGATAAAAAATAATGTTATAAGAAAAAATAGAATTGAAATAAATAAAAATTGCGTATCATAAATTGGAAAAATAATAATAAAAAAAATAGATGAAATACAAAAAATCAATGGTGTTAAAATCCATGAATATGCACCTTTTGCAAGTTTCATTTATTTTTTTACTCCAAATAATTTTTTAATTTGTTTTTCAATTGGCCCTCCCCTTTTTGGAAGATTAGTTAAAGAAATTATTTCATCAAATACTTCTGGTACAATTTTTACTACTATAAATAATAAAATAATTAAAGCGAATAGACTTCCACCTTTTCCAATTATATTATGTGCCGTATAAAAATCTGTTATGTTTGATCCTATTAAATAAGTAATTCCTGCATTTCTTATGAGATTTAAGAAATATATAGGTATTACTGTTATAAGTAAACCATAAATTTTTCTTTTATTTTCAACATTTTTTAGGGGTAGAATCATTCCAATAAAAATTACCATTGATTGTATAGCAGTGCATGCAAAAATTATTCTTATATAAGCGAGTTCATATAAAATATATCTTCCATCTATAGAAACACCATTGGTAAATATATTTAAAAGATATCCACTTTGTGCGGCCACAATTTCAATTAGTATTATTGCAAGGGGGGTTAGTTCAATTATAAAATAAATTAATCCTGAGATTGATGAAGCTCCTGCAATCCAATTTAAACTTTTTATATTTTCATTTCTTTTAATAGAAAACCATTCATGATATGCAAAATAAAAAAGAATGTATATTCCAATTATACATAATAGAGCATTTACAAAATCTTGCTGTTCAGCAAAATATAAAGTATTGATTCTTGTTGCCCAATAAAAAGCAAATAAAAACCAACCTATTATTTTTAATTTACTTCCAAAAAATTCTTTTTTAATAACGAAACCAATGAATAGAAATCCAAGTCCGATAAATAATGGAATAGTACTAAGATTTTCAATGAATTTTGGAGATGGGTATGTAAAAAATACTAGACCAATTATTATGAAAAATGTTGGAAAAATAACAAATATCCAAGAAAATTTATCACTTAGGTAATTGGTTTTTTCCATTTTTTCTAATCACCTTATTGTTACACAATTTAATACTGTTATGATATAAATAAATATAAAATAGAAAGAAAAAATATTTTATTTTTTATCAAATTAACCCTATCATTTCAAATAATGGTTCCAATCCAAAATTTGTCATTATGGTTTGATCCCACATTATACAAATCAAACCAACTAAACTGAGTAATGTCAGAGGAACCCAATAGGTATAAACAATTTGATCTATCTTTAATCTAGCAATTGCAACTCTAATCAAAGTAACTGAGAATAGAATAACAAGAAATACTTTGATTAAATAAAATATAATATCAATGCTAAATGCAAAATAACTTTCTAATCCTAACAATGGAGATAAATTATATGGGAAGAATAATGCAACAATAAGTGACGCCATAACTATGGTTTTTACACCATCGGTTAAATAAAACATGGCTAAATTTCTTCCTGAGTATTCTGCGAGAATTCCTCCAGCAATCTCTGTTTCAGCTTCTGGTGAATCAAATGGGATTTTGGATAATTCAGCAGGAGTGACAATTATTAAAGAAAGTAGGAGAATAATAAAACCAATAAAACCTAAGGGTCCAACAGTACTCCAAATGGGTGCAGCTATAATTGAGGATAATGAGAAAACATTTGAGACACCATCAATACTTAACTTCCAAGCTATACTAATTATTATGATTGCAAGTGGGAATTCGTAGGCTATCATTGTTGCCATTTCTCTTTGTGCACCTATGGTGGTGTAAGGTGATCCTGATGAAAATCCCCCTATAACCATTGAAAGTGATGGTATTATTAATAAGTATAAAATTAAAATCAAATCACCTTTATTATATAATAGAGGATCAAATCCAGCTATAGGTAAGTATAGGAGAATTGATATAGTTGTGACAAGTCCTATTAAAGGAACTAAGTTAAAAATCCATGAAATTGCATTTTCAGGTACAATATTCTCCTTTGTAAATAACTTTATCACATCTAAAAATGGTTGTTTTAAAGGTGGCCCTATTCTTCCTTGCATATGTGCTGATAATTTTCTGTCAATACCCTTATAAAATAAACCAAAAACAATTCCAAATATTGTAACTCCAATTGCTCCAATTATTGTTATTAATGCAGCTTGTGTAACAACAGCCAGATCCATTTAAATCAACCCCACTACTAAGAAAAGAACAGATATAATTATTACAAACCATAAGACATAATCACTTGTATTGCCAGTATGCATTTTATTTAGATTATCAAATATCCATTTTAATGATTCTGTAAAACCCCAATAGAGATTACTTCCTTTAATATGCATTTTTTCTTTTGAATATTCCGGATTACCAGAGAGAAATGGCTTTGTTTGTTCTGTATCAACTTTATAATTTTTATTACCAAAACCTCTTAATATATGTATAATTAAAAATACGATTAGGATAACAACTAACCAAACAATAGGATTCCAAAAACCACTGCCAGTTTCAAATGTATTTAATAAAGATTCGAATATTGACATTTCAAAAACCTCCCGTAAATGTTGGTATAACTTGTCTAATATATTCGCTATAATTTATAAGTGCATTAACCGCAGGTTCAACAATGTTATTAATCACTAAATCTGGAAATAAACCAAATATAATTATAATTGATGCGATTATTCCCATTGCAAATAGCATTGTTTTTGGAACCTCCTTTACGTCTTTAAATTTAGGTTGAGCTGGTCCTAAAAATACTGAATGAAAAACTTTTACAAATACTGCAAGTAACATAATACTCGAAAGTATTGCAACAATTGCTAAAATGGGATTTAGTTGAAATGTTGATTCATAAATTAATAATTTTGAAGCAAAACCATTCATTGGGGGAATTCCAGATATGGCAAGTAAACCGATTATAAAGAAAATTGTTGTATATTTCATATTTCTCGCAAGGCCTCCCATCTTATCTAATGAAGTTTCTTTTGTGGCATAATACACTGCACCTGCGACAAGGAATAATAAACCAACATCCAATGAATCATTTATTATATGGAATATACCTCCACTCATTGCTGTTGATCCTATTAAACCGAACATTTGATTATTTGCAAATAAAGTCAATCCTGTTCCAATACCTAAAAATATAAAACCAATTTCAGCAACAGCACTAAATGCAATTAAACGTTTAAAATCAGATTGTATTAATGCCATAGACACTCCAATTAACATGGTTATTACTCCTAATAGAACAATAATCCAACCAATTGATGTGGGTGAAAGATTTATTGTATTTCCATATAATGTAAAACATACTCTAAAAACACCATATAAACTTGCTTGTGTTGCGCCAACTAGAATAATGGTTACTGATGCGGGAGCTCTACCATAAGCATCCGGAAGCCACATATGCATTGGTACAATACCTGCCTTCATAGCTAAGGCAGCAACAAGTAACACTAATGCAATTTTATCAAGATATGAGAATTGAATAACACTTCCAAGAACGGCAATATTTAAAGCATTATATTGACCATAAAGTAATGCAATTGCAAATAAAACAAAAAGAGCAGCTAAAGAACTAATAACAATATATTTAAAAGCTGCCTCAACTGCTTTTCCTTTATTTGTCCAGAATGCAATTAACGCACAAGATGCAATTGATGTAATTTCTAAAAATACAAAGAAATTAAACATATCACCAGTTAGCATCATTCCAAACATACCTGCTGCTAATAATAGAACTAAAGTGTAATATTTATCAAGCCCTGAATTTTCTTCAATGAATGACCAAGAATAAATAACTGACACGAGAAGTAATATTGATCCAATAATGGCCATAAAAGCACTCATTGCATCAACTTCAAAGAGAATCCGTACAACGGGAAGCGTGAGGTCTTTTGCACCAAAAATATATGTATGAATATTTCCAGCAAATACATCAAGCGCTAGAAGAAGAACTATACTTGTTGTAATTAAAAGTATAATAATAACAAAAATATTTCTAACCTTATTATTAATCCTACTTACCAGAGGTGTTAAAAAAGCACCAAGTAGAGGAATAGCAACAATTAATGCAGGAGAATGTTGTAAAAGGAAATCAACAAAATTCATTTTTCCCCTCCTATTTTTCTAACATCTAAAGTACCATAATGACGGTATATATGGATAATCAAAGACAACATTAAAGCAAGGACTGCTACACCAATTACTATACTTGTTAGCGTCAAGGCTTGAGGAATTGGAAAAACCATTCCTTGAGGTATTTCTGTTCCAGATGGTAAACTAGTAAATATTGGAGCAACTGCTCCTTCTCTATATCCCAATGTAATTAAGAATAGATTCACACCACTTTGAATAATTGTAATTCCAATAACCATCTTGATTAAATTTTTTCTAAAAATAATTGCATATAATCCAATAAGAATTAATGCAATTACAGCAATGAATGGAAAATTAAATATCATTTATTATCCCTCCTCCTACTTGCATATGCCATAATAAGAACAATTCCAAATAAACCTACGATGACCTTTAAACCAACAGCAAAATTCATTAAAGGAATAACACCAGCAGTATTGATATTTGAAATTGTTGATCCAAATGAAGGCACTATTCCGAATATAATATTTGATCCAACTAAAAAATTCTTAAAAAATACTGTACCAAATCCAAGCCCTAGTATGGCTAATATTATAAAACAAATTGCTCCGATACTTTCAAGAATTGATAGATTTTTTTCCTTAATTTTCCCCATGGTCCATACTGATCCATATGCAACTAGTATCATTGCACAGCCTGATGCAACAACTGCTCCACCCTGAAATCCGCCACCGGGAGTAAGATGTCCATGAGCAATAATATATAAACCAAATATCATGATAAATGGAAAAACTATACTTGTTATTGTTTTTACAATTCTAGACATTCCATTCATTTATTCATCCTCCTAAAAATTATCATAACCCCAGCAACGGCTGTGAATAAAATTGTAGCTTCACCAAGAGTATCAAAACCTCTGTAATCGAAAACAACTGCTGTAACACCATTATTTGCACCAGTTTCAATTTGAGCATTTTCAATTATCTCGTCATCCATATTTGTTTCTTCAGGATTACCAAAGGGATGCATCATTAGAGAACTGATAAATAAAAAAACAGCCATTATAACGAAAAAAATTAATGCAAATAAGTTTCTTTTTGACATTATTTTTCATCCTCCATTCTTTTGGTGGATTTTATAGCAATTACTAAAATTGCAGTAGTTAAACATGCACCTATTCCTGCTTCAGCTATTGCTACATCAGGTGCTTGAAGAATAAAAAATTCTAATGAAAGCAATAAACTCATAGCAGCAACAGCAATAGCAGCTGCTATCAAATCTTTAAGTAGGACAGCAAATAACGATGATCCAATGATCAATAAAGGCAATAAAATATGAATTATGTCTAAAATCATTTTTTTACCTCCTTTTTTTCATTTGGTTTTTTAATAGTTTTTTTATTCATTTCATCCAATCCATCAACAATAGCGGCTACTGGTTTAACTCCACTTCTATGAGCAGCTCTAGCTATTGCATGAGCTCCAGTTGGGTTTGTAAGAAGAATTGCAATTAAAGCTCCAGCTGTATGAATTGCTAAAACTGATCCATCAGCACTACCTAAATACCACATTTTTAAACCAAGAATTATAACAGATCCTGTAATGAATATTGAACCAAAAGTAGTACATTTTGTTCCAGCATGAAGTCTAGTATAAACATCAGGAAATCTTAGCAATCCAAAACCAGCAAGAAAATTAAAAAAAACCCCTATAATAAGGAATATATAAATTATTACATCAACAATTAATCCTAACATTAGTAATCTCCCCCTTCAAGATATTTTGCGATAAATAACGTTGAAATAAAAGAAAGCAATGCATATACTATTGCAACATCAATGTAAATAACTTCTCTAAAAGCAGCACCAAAAATAACCATACTAGATATTACAATTGTATTTATTGTGTCTAATCCTACTATACGATCTGGAGCTGTGGGTCCTCGAACAACCCTAATGATTGACATTATAACACAAATTAAAAGAGCAATCAGGACAATTATATATTCATTAAAATATTCAATCATTCGGTAATCCTCCTAATCCATTTTTCAAAATTTCCACAAATATATTTCGTCTCAACGGTTTCTCCTTTTAATTTTTTCTCATTAACATTTATCCAGTGAATGTACAGATTATTTTTCTCCTCATCAATATCAACACTTAAAGTTCCTGGAGTTAAAGTAATTGAATTTGCGAGTAATGTTATTCCTAAATCTGTTTTTAAATCAGGACATATTTTTACGATTCCTGGATTTATTTTTCCGGTTATTACCCTATATGCAACATCAATATTTGATTTTGCCATTCCAATAAAAAATGGACCTATTATATAAATTAGAAAAGTAAACCATCTGACTGGATTTAACATCCTGTAATCTTTTTTAATAAATACTTTTCTTGTTACAAAACCAGTAATTAATGAGAGGATAATTCCTAATAGAATTTCTTCCAAGCTCCATAATCCTAATGTTCCACTTCCAGTTGTTAGAAGTAAATAGATTATGAAACATAATATAGATGTAACGATAAAGGCTATCATTCCAATTTTCCCTTCCAATATATTTAACTTATGTTTCAGGGTAATCTTGCAGCTTTTAAAAAACTTATTGTTTATTTACTGATATTAAAGAAATTATTTATTTTAATTAATCATTAGATTACCTTAAAACTAATAAAAGGAATTTTGTTATGAAAATTTTGAGGAGGATATAAAAAATGAATGTTAAACTAATAGGTTATTCTCCTAATCCCGAGAAAATTCCAGCTATGGCGGCTAAATTGACGCATAGTATCACAAAACCTGAAGAATTAGAAAAAACTCCAGAGGATGACTTAAAAGCTATATTGAATCATGTTATAAATCTTGGTCATACAAGTGTAATTGAACATACAAACTTTACTTTTGCAATTAGTGATGTTAGTAGATCTTTAACTCATCAATTAGTAAGACATCGAATTGCAAGTTATGCTCAACAAAGTCAGAGGTATGTAAATTTAAAAAAACCAAATTATGTGATTCCACCAAAAATAGCTGCTAATCAAGTTATGAAAAAAGCATATCAAGAAACAATGAACATCATTTGGAAACAATATAATAAACTCCTTGAAATGAATATTCCCGCAGAGGACTCAAGATATGTTCTTCCAAATGCAACTTGTACTAATATAATTGTAACAATGAATGCTAGATCTTTGCTCAATTTTTTTGAATTACGATGTTGCCTTCATGCTCAATGGGAAATTAGAAAACTTGCCAATCTGATGTTAAAAGAAATACAAAAAAAAGCTCCGATAATTTTTAAAAATGCAGGACCTACATGTAAAAGTAAGGGTTTTTGCTCTGAAAATAATAATGAATGCCCTTTATATCCAAAATAAAAATGAGATATATATGAAAAAACCTTATGTTATAATCAATTGTGCAATGTCTGCAGATGGTAAACTTGCCCTCCCAAATAGAAATCAAATTAAAATATCAAGCAAAGAAGATATAGAAAGAATGTATCAATTACGTAATAACTGCTATGCAGTCCTTGTTGGTATAGGTACAGTATTTTCAGATAACCCCAAACTTACAGTTAAAAATAAATATGTAAAAAATCCGAAAAATCCGATTAGAATAATTCTTGATTCAAAATGTAGAACACCATTGAATTCTTATGTTTTAGATAATTCATCAAAAACTTATATAATTACATCTCAGAAATGTATTAGAAAATTTGGAATCAATATTGAAATAATAAAATGTAAAAAAAATAATGAAGGATATATCAATCTAAAAGAACTTTTAGTTGAATTGAAAAGTAGAGGTATTAATAAGTTAATGGTGGAGGGTGGAAGTACTGTTATATGGAATTTTATAAAACATGGTTTTTTTGATGATTTATATGTTTATACTGCACCATTTTTAATTGGCGGTAAAAATACACCAACCATGGCAGATGGTTTAGGTATAGATGATGAAAAATCAAAAATATTGTTAAATATTATTGAAATGAAACGACTTGGCGGTGGTTTCTTAATTCACTATAAGCCAAAAAAATAATTACAATCTTTTTTAAATTTTTCTAATCTTTTTATATGATCTATTATCCATTTCATTAATTTCTCTCTCAGATAAAATTCCTTTATTAGCTAACTTCATCATCAGTAAATTATTGTGTTCTAACAGATATTCAATTTCAATAATCTTATTATAAATAAGAGCATCCTTGTCTTTTTTTCCATTATCTATATTTTTTACATTATTTAAAAATTCATCAATTTTTTTATTTTTATATTCTATAGATGTTTTATAAGTGTCAGATATTTTTTTTGATATGGTTTCAATTTGTTTTTTCATTATCTTTTCGTTCTCTTCATTTATAATGCTGATGGTTTGTTTTTTTATTTCATCTAAATCTTTTAATTTTTTTAATAAATCTTTGAATCCCCCTACTTGCTCCTGAAGTAAAATAATTTTTGATCGTTCCATATTAATCATTTGATCAATTTTTTTGCATTTGTCATTGAGTTCAGCAATCTTTATTTGTAAATATCCTTCTTTCATTTATCAATATCACCATAATTAACATATAATGTAAAATTTCCTTTAAAAATCTAACCAAAACAAAAATGGAAATAACTTGAAATTTATTACTCTATTTATAATGAAGTTTTTATGCGATCAAATGTTGGGTAATTTATCAAGATGGCTTAGGTTTTTTGGGTTTGATACTTATTATATACAAAGTGATATTGATGATGATGAGTTATTAAAAATTGCGGAAAAAGATAATCGTATAATTATAACAAGAGATAAAGAACTAATTATTAGGGCTAATAAGAGAAAATTAAAAATTATCAATATAGATTCTATAAATTTGGATGTTCAAATAAAACGTATTCTGAAAAATGCTGAAATAAATGAAAATAAAATATTATCAAGATGTTCGATTTGCAATACTATACTTAAAAAAATTGATAAACAAGATGTAAAGAATAAAATACCAAATAAAATTTATAATAATATGAATATTTTTTTTTTCTGTGAACTTTGTGATAAAACATATTGGATGGGAACTCATTATGATAAAATAATTAAAAAAATTATTGAAATCAAAAATGGAAATTAATTTATTACCGCATCCTTACCATTTGAGCATGAGGTATACCTTTAATTTTTAGAACACATTTTGGGTCAACTAAACCAATTTTTATTGCACACTTAACGGCATTTTTACCAACAAGATTTGCGATTGTAGCTTCTTTTAAATATTGTATTAATGTTTCAATTGGAATTATTCTGCCTCCATAGAATTCTTTTGTAACATCGATTTGTAATTTTCCATCAACAAATTTTTTACCTATTAATTCTTTATCGCAAGCACCGATTAATATATCGTTTCCCTGGTGGTATATTTTAATGCTTATCATTTTAAATTCCAATTTTATTATGTTTTTCTATAATTAAATTAAGTTTAACTTATTTATATTTCTTTCTAAAAATAAAGATAAATTAGTGTCTAACAAAATCTATAACTGCTTCTAGATAGTTAAAATAATAATTATTATTTATTTTGCTATATTTCCCAGAAAACTTTTTATAATACTTATATTCAAAACTTAGATGATAATTATATTATTGTTTTAACCATAATTCTAAAAACCTTAATTTGCATTCACTTATTCTAAATACTGAAAAGTATTTTTTAAGGGTTATAGGGATGAAATCAATAATTCAAGCTTTCTCGGAACATGGTACTTTCGTACAGCCCAATACATTAGATTATATACTCTCAAAAGAAAATCCTGAAGAATTTACTACTTATTTAACTAAGGAGTTAAAAGAATATCCCTTGGTATTAACTCTTGATCATGTTAAAAAAATTGAGGAAACAAAGGATAATGATAAAATTTCAAATCCTAGTGATGATTTTTTAAAAAATAAAGAAATCCAATCAAAAATATTATTTAATTTATATAATCCTGAATTAAAACCTAAAGAAAATATTATTGAAAATGACAGTGATCAAGAATTAATCTATGTGGACGACTTATCGTTAGATTTTAAAAAATTACCGAAAATTGATATTACTTCAAAATCTTTTGAAGTTAATAAGATTAAAACATGGAAGGCTTTTTCAAAAAATTTTGATTCAGAAATAAAAAT
The DNA here is from genome assembly GCA_022848765.1 of Thermoplasmatota archaeon. GTDB lineage: Archaea > Thermoplasmatota > E2 > DHVEG-1 > DHVEG-1 > JAJISJ01. The sequence goes on along the minus strand of JAJISJ010000008.1, from coordinate 8,713 downwards.
AATTAAAGATATTACTGGAAAGAGCACATGTGAGGGAACTACAAATGATTTTATAAAATTATTTATTGATAGGTTTGAAAATTTAAGAAAAATTTTGAAGAATCAAAGAAGAGAGATTGCAAATATAATTCCTATTAATAAAATTAACAAAGCAAATGTTAAAATTATTCAAATTATTGGAATAATTAAAGAGGTTAGAAATACTCAAAATGGCCATAGATTGATTGAGATAGAAGATGATACAGGATCAGCTGTTGCAATTGCCTTAAAGAATAATCCTGAAGTATTTCAGATAGCTCGGGAAATAGTATTGGATGAAGTTGTTGGTATAATTGGTCAATTAAGTAAAAATGGCGACCTACTGGTTATCCAGAATATTATCTATCCTGATATTAGCATTCAAAATAGTCGACATAAATCAGAAGAACCAATTTGTGCAGCGTTTCTTTCAGATATTCACATTGGAAGTAAAGAATTTTTAGAAAAACAATGGCTATCTTTTATAAAATGGGTAAATGGTCAAATGGGAAATTCTAGACAAAGAGAAGTGGCAGGAAAAATTAAATATATTGTAATTCCAGGTGATGTTGTAGATGGAATTGGAATTTATCCTAATCAAGAAAAAGAGCTTCTGATAACAAATCTTTACAAACAATATGAGGTATTAGCAGATTATATAAATAAAATACCCGAGCATATATCAATTATCATTCAACCGGGTAATCATGATGCAGTAAGACCAGCGGAACCTCAACCTGCCTTTGAAAAAGAAATTCAGAATCTATTTTCTGGAAATGATATTACTTTTGTTGGAAACCCTTGTTATTTTTCAATTCATGGAATTGAAGTATTGTCATATCATGGTCAAAGTTTACTTGATTTTGCTACTAATATTCAACATTTAAAGTATAATGATCCTGTTGAAATTATGAAAATTATGCTTAAAAAACATCATCTTGCACCAAGTTATGGTGGTTATACGCCGCTAGCTCCTGAACATAAGGATTATATGATTATTGATAAAATTCCTGATATATTTGTTACAGGTCATGTTCATTTAGCGACGGTTGGTGAATATAGGGGTATTAAATTGATAAATGCCTCAAGTTGGCAATCACAAACATCATATCAAAAAATGTTAAATTTTATTCCGGATCCTGCAAAAATTCCGATCGTTAACTTAAAATCAGGAAATATTACGATGATGGATTTCAACAAGACATAAAGTTATATTAATGCTCTTGTGGATATAAATAAAAAAGTTTAAACATCGTTTTTATATTATAGTATGATTTGTTTTTAGAGGTCTAATGATGGGTGGGGATATAGTTTATGATATTGCTGTAAGCTCAGAAATGTACTCTTATTTTAAAAATTTACAAAATGAACTTGACAGTTGTTATATATTAGCAAATAACGCTAGAAAGAAAGGTCTAGATCCAGAATTTGAGGTTGAAATTCCACAAGCATTAGATATAGCTTCAAGAGTCGAAAAACTTGTAGGGCCCAAAAATATCGCTCCAAAAATCAGAGAAATTACAAAAAAATTCAAAAACAGAGAATTAGTTTCTATAGAAATTGCAAAACAAATTGTTAATGATAAAAGTTACAATTTTAAAAATACTGAGGAAGCCTTAGATCAAGCCATAAGAACAGGACTTGCAATTCTTACTGAAGGGGTATTAGTTGCTCCTCTTGAAGGTATTGCTGAAGTTAGAATTGGTTCAAATAAAGATGGTACAAATTACGTGGATCTTTATTTTTCAGGGCCAATAAGAAGTGCGGGGGGAACTGGTCAGGCAATGAGTGTATTACTCGCTGATATTGTAAGACGAGAATTTAATATTGATAGATATAAACCAACATTGGAAGAAATTGAGCGATATAAAGAGGAGATACCTTTATACAAAAGAACACAACATTTACAATATACTCCATCAGTTGATGAAATTGAAAAAATAGCAAAAAACTGTCCAATTTGCATTAATGGTGAAGGAACAGAAGAAGTTGAAGTTGCAGGACATAGAGATCTTCCCAGAGTAAATACGAATAGATTAAGGGGTGGCGCATGTCTTGTTATTGCGGAAGGTCTTTGTTTAAAATCCCCAAAAATATTAAAACATGTAAAAAAACTGAAATTGAAAGATTGGGATTTTTTAGAGATTTTTTTAAATAAGAATAATGCGGAGGATAAATCAAGTGGTGAAAAAATACCTCCAATCCTTCCTTCTGATAAATATATTGGCGAAGTTATTGCTGGTAGACCTGTATTTTCCCATCCTTCAAGAAAAGGAGGCCTTAGACTTAGGTATGGTAGGGCTAGAACTGCAGGTCTTGCTGCGACTGCTATTAATCCGACTACAATGACATTACTTGATAATTTTATTGCTGTTGGTACACAATTAAAAATTGAAAGACCGGGTAAAGGTACAATAGGAACCCCGTGTAATAATATAGATGGTCCATTGGTTCTTTTAAAAAACGGGAATTTAATTCAATGTAATGGACATAAAACAATTAAAAAAGATGACATAAAAAAAATAATTGATCTTGGGGAAATACTTATACCTTATGGGGAATTTATTGAAAATAATGAATTACTTCCAAACTCACCATACGTTTACGAATGGTGGATTCAAGATCTTCAAAAATCGCTTAATTTATTACCAAAGAAAAATGATGAAATTGGTATTCAAGAAGCAGATAAAAAAACTCAGATTCAGATAAACAATGATTTTAGAAGAGAAATAAATCTTGAAAAACCACAATTTTTTGATGCATTTAAAATATCAAAGAAATATAAAATCCCTTTGCATCCTTATTATAATCTTTTTTGGCATGATATAACTATTAATGATATTGAAATTCTTGCAAATTATATTAAAAATAATGGAATAGTTGATGAAGATGATAATTTAGAGATTCCAAATAATGATATTGTAAAAAATATCTTAGTTGAATTAGGTGCTACTCATAAAAAAAATCTAGAATTCCTTATTTTAGAAAGATATTCTTTTTCATTAATTAAATGTCTTGGTTTAGATATTATTGATAATAAACTTTGTGAAACTGAAAGATTTAACGAAATTAAATCATTAAAAAAAGATGAAACAACTACCTCTGTTGTTTCGAGATTATCAGGTTTAGAAATTAGAGAAAAATCTCCTTTTAGAATTGGATCTAGAATGGGTCGACCTGAAAAAGCTGATGTTAGAAAAATGAAGCCACCACCACATGTACTATTTCCATTAGGTAATTATGGTAGTAATCAGAGGTTATTTAGAAAAGCTGCTGAAAAAGGTATAATTGAAGTTGAAGCTGGAAAAAGACTATGTCCAAATTGTGGTAAAAAAAATTTTCGAATAACATGCATTTGTAAAAACCATACAAATCCTGTTAAAGATAGAATTGAAATTCATAAAATCGACATAGCTGAAGAACTAAATATTGCAAAAAATAACTTAAAAATTAGACATATCCCCGATAACATTAAAGGAGTTCAAGGTACAATTTCAAAACATAAAACTCCTGAACCTTTAGAAAAAGGAATGCTAAGGGCAAAATATAAATTATCAGTTTTTAAAGATGGAACAATCCGTTTTGATATGACTGATGCTCCCTTGACACATTTCAAACCTAAAGAAATCCATGTTTCTTTAGAGACATTAAGAAAATTGGGATATGAAAGAGATTATATAAATAACAATTTAGAAGACGATAATCAGATATGTGAGTTAAAAGTGCAGGATGTAATTATCTCTAAAGCTTGTGCTGAGTATTTTGTTAATATTACAAGATTTATTGACGATCTTCTTGTGAAATTTTATAACCTTAATAGATTTTATAATATAAAAAAACTCGATGATTTAACAGGTCATCTCGTTGTTGGATTAGCACCTCATACTTCAGCGGGTTCCTTAGCTAGAATTATTGGTTTTACTGATGCACAGGTGTGTTTTGCACATCCTTTTTATCATGCAGCTAAACGGAGAAATGCTGATGGAGATGAAGATGGGTTGATGCTTCTTATGGACGCATTACTTAATTTTTCGAAAGCGTATATTCCTGATAAAAGAGGGGGTAAAATGGATCTACCTCTCATTTTAACAACTCGTATAGATCCTTCTGAAGTTGATAAAGAAGCACATAATATAGATACGTTAGCAAGGTATCCTTTAGAATTTTATAATGCTACATTAAAACATGAACATCCAAAGGAATTAGAAAAAATAATGGATATGGTTTCTTCAAGACTTGGAACTCCACTTCAATATGAAAAATTTTGTTTCACTCATGATACCACTGATATTTCACAAGGTCCAAAAATGTCTTCTTATAAAACATTAAAAACTATGATGGATAAGATGAATGCTCAATTGAATCTTGCCGCAAAAATCAGTGCAGTTGATGAAGCGGATGTTGCATATAAAGTTATTGAAAGACATTTTCTTCCTGATATATTAGGTAATCTTAGAGCTTTTAGTAAACAGTCTGTCAGATGTCCAATATGTAATATTACTTTTAGAAGGATGCCCTTATTAGGTAAATGTAATAAATGCAATGGTAAATTGATCCTAACTGTTCACGAAAAATCAGTTAAAAAATATTTAGAAATTTCAAAAGAAATTGCGGAAAAATATCATATTCCTTCATATGCTAATCAAAGAATTAAGTTGGTTGAGAAATCAATTAACTCATTATTTATAAGTGATAAAATAAAAAAAACAAAAATAGATGATTTCTTATAGTAAATATTAATCATAACTTTGATATATAGTTTATGCATGCATTGTTAATTAAAGAGGGTATTTCTTATGGTAGATGGAAAAAGAATAAATCAAATAAGTAAAAAAACCTGGTATAAATGGTCTTTTTACATAAATATAGTATTATTTTTCATTGTTGGATTGTTTGTATATTTACTTGTAATTGATAGTCTAAATTATAATAGGATATCATATGATTGGCTTTATATTGCTCGGGATATTGGTTTTCTATCAGTAGCTTTAGCTTTAATATTCTTTCAATTCTTCAGAAACCTGTTAATAATAATGAGAAGATCACTATAAAATTATAAATGGCGAAAGGTGTAGAATAGACTGGGGAGGTAGGCGTTCCCTGTAACCAGAAAACGCCTTTATGCTGGAGTTGAAACTAAGAGGCGATGTAACGAGCATTTGTTGATCCATCTGTTGACAATGAGACCCTGTCCTTTGGGATTGGAGGTGATGATTATATATGATCGGAGGGTCATATATGCATCTTTATTGCAGAAATCGGGTGAGGCACGGAAGTGAGCAGCCTTACTGTAAACTGCCGATGCTCGAAGGGTTAACGGGGTTGAGAATGCAAATGGGTAGTCAATAGATGAAACGTGCAACCACTCAAAGTATTTCTACACCCGCTAAAATTCAAATTAAATAATGAATAATAGTCATTAATATTTCTTAGGGGAAAGACAATGTTAAAATTATTAAAAGATAAGAGTTTATCATCAGCTTGGCAGAATTTCTTTGAAGAAAACTTCAAATCAGATATTGAAACTATTGCCCCTGAATACCCTGAAAAAAGAAGTATACTTATTGATTATTGGGATATTGACAGGATAAATCCTTCATTAGCTGAAGGCGTTATTGATCAGCCATATAAATCTATTTTTAATGCTGAAGAAGCTTTAAAAAATATTGATGTTGCTTCTGGTGAAAAATTAAATCTGCATTTTAGAATCAAAAATCTTCCCGAAATTAATAGACTTAGTGTTAGAAATATTCGAGCGAATCATCTTGGAAAATTAAAAGCAATTGAGGGATTAGTAAAAAAAAGAACGGAGGTTCGACCTAAACTTCAAATTGCTGCATTCATTTGTCAAAAATGTGGCGCTATTATAAAAGTTGAACAAGATGAAGATATCTTAAAAGAACCAACGGAATGCTATGCTGAACAAGGCGGATGTGAAAGAGTATCATCATTTAAATTGCTAACTAGTTTATCAAGTTTTATTGATTCTCAAAAAATTGAAATTCAAGAGAATCCTGAAGGATTAAGAGGGGGAGCTCAACCTGAAAGATTAAGTGTTTATCTCGAAGATGATTTAGTAGGAGAAATTACTCCAGGTGATAGAGTTATTATCAATGGTATTTTACATTCAATGCAGAGAAGGCGAGGTACTTTTAAATTAACTTCTTTTGATAAAGCAATGGATGCAGTAAGTATTGAAAATGAAGAATTTGCATTTGAAGAAGTAGAAGTAACTGAAGAGGATGAAAAAGAAATTTTAAAGATAAGTAAAGACCCAGAAATATATCAATCGATGCAACAAAGTATGGCTCCAACAATTTATGGTATGGAAGTTGAAAAAGATGCATTAGTTTTACAATTATTTGGGGGATTATCAAAAAAAATGCCAGATGGAACGTATATTAGAGGAGATATTCATGCATTATTTGTTGGTGATCCCGGTACAGCAAAATCTCAGATGTTAAATTATTTAGCAAAATTAGCACCTAGAAGTATATATGCTTCAGGAAAATCATCATCTGCTGCTGGTCTAACTGCTGCTGCAGTAAGAGATGAATTTGGAGAGGGTCAATGGACCTTAGAAGCTGGAGCATTAGTTTTAGCAGATATGGGTATTGCTTGTATTGATGAAATAGATAAAATGAGTGATCAGGATAGAAGCGCACTTCATCAAGCAATGGAACAACAGGAAATTTCAGTAGCAAAAGCTGGAATTAATGCTACATTAAAATCACGTTGTGCAATTTTAGCAGCAGCAAATCCAAAACTTGGGCGTTTCGATGAATTTATACCAATACATGAACAGATAAATATGCCTCCAGCATTGTTATCAAGATTTGATTTAATATTTTCAATTATAGATAAACCTAACAGAGATCGAGATACAGAACTTGCAACACATATTTTACGAACACATAAAGCTGGAGAAGTAAAAGAGAATATTAGTAAATCATTAAAATCAAAATTTAATAAGAAGCAAGAGGAAAAATTAATGGCAAATGTTATGCCAAAATTTTCGCCAGATTTTCTAAGAAAATATGTTGCATATGCAAAAAGAAATATATTTCCTGTGATGAATGATGATGCTTTAGAAATTTTAAAAAATTATTATGTAGATTTTAGAAGTTCATCAGAGGATTCAGTGCCTTTTACACCTAGACAATTGGAGGCTTTTGTTCGTCTATCTGAAGCAAGTGCTCGTATTAGATTATCTGAAGAAGTAACTGTTAATGATGCAAAAAGAGCGATAAATATTATTGATCAATATCTTAGAAGAGTGGGAACGGATAGGGAAACAGGAAAAATCGATATTGATATTATTGCAACAGGGATTAGTCATAGTCAACATGATAGAATGCGAACAATTATTGATATTATTCATAGACTCTGTGGCGAATCAAAAGATGGGAATGCTTCTAGAAATGATATAATTATTGAAGCAGAAACAAATGGAATAGCTGCAGATAAAGTTAGGGATGTTTTGGATAGATTAAAAAGAAATGGTCAAATTTATGAACCTATTCATGATAAATATAAAATTACTGAATATTAAATTAAAATCAAATAATTATGGGATCTACAACTTTGGGGATGATAATTTCCCAATAGCCTTTTTTACATGAACCTGATTTTTATCTCCAATTTCATCAATGATGCAATCTGCTAGATTCTTTTTTACATCATTCCAATTAAGTGTTGATACAGCAAAATAATATTTTTTATTTACATTTGATAATTTATGAATATGGGGTGACCATTTTCCTGGAGATAAATCGCAATTATCCATATGCAGAACATAGTTTTTCTTTAAACTTTTTTTTTCTACGAGATAAATTTCAAATTTTCTATTGAAATATTTAAAATTATTATCTCTGTCATAATATCGATATTCTAGTTCAAAATTTTTGTTAATGTTAATAGTTCCTCGATCCATCTTTCCACCATGTTATACAATATGATTGGATATCTAATAATTTATGTTTTATTCTAAATAAAGGAAAAAATATGGATTTTAATCCATATAATATTCTGGAGGGAACGGCTCTGGTTTTAATCCTTTTCTCTCTCTAATTTGAGCCACAATCTGATTTTGTAGATTTCTAGGTAGAGGTTCAAATCCAAGATTTTCTGTGTTCCATAATACTCTTCCACCTGTTGCTGATCGAATCGAGGAAGCGAATCCAAACATCTCAGCAACAGGAGCTTTTGCATCGATGTTCACCATGTCTTTTTCGGTTACCATGTCTTTAACAACAGACCTCCTCTGGTTCAATTCTTTTGAAGCATCACCCATAAGATCTTGAGGAGTGCTAATAAATACCTTTTGCATAGGTTCAAGAATGATTGGATCTGAACTTACTATAGCTCCATAAATTGCATTTCTAACTGCTGGTATAACCTGTGCTGGTCCTCTATGTATAGCGTCCTCATGAAGTTTTGCATCCACTAGTTTTATCAATATAGCTTGGCAAGGTTCAGAAGCAATTGGTCCACTTTTCATTACTTCTTCAAAGGATTGCGTTATTAGTTCGTGTGTTTCTGATAGATATTGAATTCCTTTTGTGACATCAGTCAATATATTCAAACCTTTAATTGCAAAAGTACCTTTAGCGGTTGCTTTGTCCATACCTAAATCCTGCAAGATTCTTAATACATCTTTTTTATATTTTTTTACATTATTTGGTATTTCATTATT
>JAJISJ010000079.1 GCA_022848765.1 Thermoplasmatota archaeon | reverse complement strand
AATATACTCCTCGCGAAGCATATTGTTATGATTTAAAGTGGTGGGCAAATATTAGCTTTGTAGATGGGTTACTCATGATTCGTGGGAAATCTTATGATCCTAAGCCTTATGGAAATATTACTGATATTCATGTATGGATAGAAAATGATAAAGGAGATATAATATTCTCAGAGTGGAGGAATAATACTAAAACATATTATGAAGGTGAATGGTGTACAGGAGATGAAGCTGTTTTAGGAAGAGGTGGGGCCTTATATTATATGCCTGATAATTTTGAGAAAGAAATTGCATGGACATCAAATGGCAAATATACTAATCAACAAGATGTTATGGATGTATTTAGTGAAGGTTATGGTTTTACATTTTTCTCTGGTCATGGAAGTCCAGGTTTCTGGGGAGATCATACTCCGGGTATACCTGGTGATAGAGCTAATTCTCAATTAGATGGACTTATTGTTTCACAACTTCGGCTAGCTCCATTTTTCCCATTCGTCTTTTTTGATTTTCCATTATTTCCTATGGAAGAGTTAACAAATAATGAAAAACTTCCAATAACTGTTGTAGGTGGATGTTATAATTCACAATTTACTGTTTCAATGGTTCCAACTGCACTTGAATATTTCCTTTTCTATTTTGGAATATATAACAATATGCATACTTTTGGTACAGTTGTTCCAGAATGTTGGAGCTGGTATATGGTTAAAATGCCAGAAACTGGATCAATTGCTACAATTGGAAATACTGGAACAGGATGGGGTTGGGAAGGAGAGTTCTGTACGGTAGGAGCAGGTGATGGGTGGATATCATCCGAATTCTTCAGACAATATGGGGAAAATGGATATGATATTCTTGGTGATAATTATTTACAAACCCAAACAAAATACATTAGTCAATTTAGAGAATTCACTTTACCTGATAGCTGGTGGTATCCTGATTATGGATGGGACATCATAGATGAAAAAACAGTACAACAATGGGTGCTTCTAGGGGATCCAAGTTTAAAAATGGGCGGATACCCATAATACCACCTTTTTTCTTTATATAAAATTTAAAAGAGATAAAAAAAGGAAAAAGATAATTTGAATATTTCAGTTTAGATTTTTCTAATTATCTCTAATACATATTGATAGAATTTATCAACTGTGCTGATATGTACTTGCTCTTCAGGTGAGTGAGGATACTTGATAGTAGGTCCAACAGATATCATATCCATCCCTGAAAATTTTTCTCCAATTATCCCACATTCTAATCCAGCATGAATTGCTTCAACTACTGCTTCTTTTTTGTACATATCTTTGAATATTTTTTTTGATAATTTTAGTAAATCAGAATTAAGATTTGGCTTCCATCCAGGGTATGACTCCCCCTCTGTAACTTTTGCACCTGCAAGCGATGATATTGCATGTATTCTGTCTCTAAGATCTTGAAGTGCAGATGCTATTGAACTTCGTGAGCTTAATCCTATTAATGCTGAATTATTTTTTATTGAAACTGTTGCAAGGTTAGTGGATGTCTCAACAAGTCCTTTTATATCATAACTCATTTTTTCAACCCCATGAGGTAGGCTATGGAGTAAATTTATGATTGATTCTGTTGATTTTTCATCCAAAATTATTTTTGTTTTTTCAATGCTTTCGATACTAACTTTCATATTCGGATCAATTGGTCTTATTTCTTCAAGAATATTTTTTTCAAAAGACCTCAAATCTTTGATTATTTCTTCTTTATCTTTTTTAGGTACTGATATTTTTGCATGAGCTTCTCTTGGATTTGCATTGTGTTTATCCCCTCCTTTGATATCTGATAAAAATATTTTGTATTGATTTGAAATATTCCATAGTAGACGTGCAAGTATTTTTATTGCGTTTCCTCGTTGTTCACGTGCATCAACACCTGAATGACCTCCTCTTAGTCCATAAATTTTTATTAATAAATTTTCAAGATCATCAGATGCATTTTTTGTTTTAATTTCTAATTTGACTTGCGAATCTCCTCCACCAGCGCATCCTACTGTTATTACACCGAAATCCTCACTATCTAAATTAAGCATTTTTTTCCCAGTAAGCATATTATTTTCTAATGCAAATGCACCGGTTAGACCTGTTTCTTCATCGACGGTGAATAAAGCTTCTATTGCACCCAGTTTTAGATTATTATCTTCTAATATTGCTAAACTAGTGGCTACACCAATACCATTATCGGCACCAAGTGTTGTTCCATCTGCTGTTAAAACATCATTATTGATTTTTAATTTTATCGGATCTTTTAAAAAATCATGTTTAATATCACTATTTTTTTCGCATACCATGTCCATATGTCCTTGTAAAATAATGGTTGGGTTTTTTTCAAATCCTGGGTTTGCGGTTTTATAAATTACAATGTTTCCTGTTTTGTCTTGTTTATATTTTAATTTTTGATTTTCTGAAAAATTAATTATGTAATCTCGAATTTTTTCTTCATGTTTTGAACAGTGTGGTATTTTTCTTATTTCATCAAAGTGTTTCCATAAAAGTTTCGGTTTTAAATCATTAATATTTGACATTTGAACTCTCCATATATATTGCCGATATAATAACATCAAATAAAAGATTTACCAATATAATTTGAAATAATTTATATAATATTCTTTTATTTACTTGAAATTAGAGGCGATTTACTTATGGATTGGGGAATGAAAAATAGATTATCAAAAATTATTAACCCGAAGGATGGACATACAGTGATGTTGGCTGTTGATCATGGATATTTTATGGGTCCGACAACTGGTCTTGAGAAATTAGGTGAGATGATCAAACCTTTGCTGCCATATGCTGATGTTCTAATGCCTACCCGTGGTGGTTTAAGAAATTATATTCCACCTGAAATTAATATTCCAATTTGTTTAAGAGTATCTGGTGGAACTAGTATATTAAATAAGGACAATCTATTACATGAAGGTATTATTGTATCTATGGAGGATGCTATAAGACTTAATGTTTCAGCTGTTGCTTTTTCAATTCTTGTTGGTCAACCTTTTGAGAGAGATACAATATTAGGTTTTACAAAAATTATTGATGAAGCTAATAGATATGGAATCCCTGTTCTTGCTGTTACTGCAGTGGGTCGTGGTTTAGGAAAAGATGTTAAATATTTATCACTTGCTTCTAGAATGGCTGCTGAACTAGGGGCTAGTATTGTTAAAACTTATTATTGTAAGGATTTTGAGAAAGTAGTTGAAACCTGCCCTGTTCCAATTGTGATAGCTGGTGGTAAGAAAATACCTGAAAAAGAGGCTCTTCAGATGGCGTATGATGCTTTACAGGCAGGGGCTATCGGAGTTGATATGGGTAGAAATATTTTTCAGAGTTCAAGCCCAGTTGGTATGATTAAAGCAGCGAACGCAATTGTTCATAAAAAAGCAACACCTGATGAAGCATTTGAAATATTTAAAAATAATAAATAAAATTTTATAGTTTGAATACTAAGCTCAATAAGTTTAAATAAAACCTCTTATTAACTGATTAAAAATTAATGTAGGTGAGGTTAAAATGGATTTGATTTGGATAATAGGAATAGTAGTAATTATACTAGTTGCTTTCTTTGCATTGATCTATTGGGGTTTCTATAATAGAATCATAAGAACGGAAAACCGTATTGATAACTCATGGGCTCAAATTGATGTACAATTAAAAAGAAGAGCTGATTTGATCCCTAATCTTATGGAGACGGTTAAAGGTTATATGAAACATGAAAAAGAAGTTCTTGAAAATGTTACAAAAGCAAGGGCT
>JAJISJ010000078.1 GCA_022848765.1 Thermoplasmatota archaeon | reverse complement strand
AATTGTTATTTTTAGTATATTGTTAATGTGTATACTCTTTTGGTTATTATATAAAGGGATAAATTTTATAACAAAAACCAATAAGAAAGCAGATAGAAGATGCCCAAATTGTGGAAAAATTATTCTATTTGATGCTAAACTTTGCCCTTATTGTGGAAAGAAATTTGAGGATAAGAAGAAAGATTTAGAGGGTTAGTTTTTAGATTTTAAAGATTAAGAAAAAATGGAACACCAAGTTAATAGAGGAAAAACCTGTCGAAAAGATGGATGCAACAATAATGCTAGAATTAAAGGATTGTGTCAAGATTGTTATCAAGTTAAAAGAAACAAATTAAAATATTCATAATATTTATTAGATATTCTTTTGTTACAAATCTAGGAATAAATATCTATGCAACAAAAAAAGAGATTAGACATTCCTAAACCAAAAACAATAGAGGAGAAAGAACGAAAGAGATTAACCATAAAAGCATTAAAATTTGGTTTAATTTCTGAAGAACAAGCAATAAAATTAGGTTATAAACCTAAAAAATTAAAATCATTACCAAAACTACAAAAAAGAAAAAAGAGAGCAAATACCAGATGAATTAATAGAATTAAAAGAAATAAGAAAAGATATTCATTTTGTTATCAATAGATTAAAGGATTGAGAAGATTTAATCTTTTAATAAATCTTCTCCACCATGAAATTGCATTTGTATTTTAGTATATAAATCTTCAATTCCATAGAAATCTTTACCGATAGGAAATAGAATTGTAGAATTTTCAAAATCTTCTAAAATTTGTAATATTTTTTCATTCATTTCTCTATAGATTGATGGGGATTGACTTTCTACAGCTGATGATAATGCATATTTATCTTTTGACCATAAAATTATTTTATCTCTATCCTTTTCATCTAGCAAATCTGATTTACTTAATATGTTCATTTGTGGCAATTTAAATCTAAAATTTGTATTTAGTGATAGTAACATTTGTGATACAAAACTTGAAGGATTTTTTGCTAGTGAAAAATCAATTAGATATGCTATGATTGAATGTTCTTTATCAATATAATCAATAATATATTTCCCAGATTCTCTGAAAACAAATAACTCTAATTGACCAGGCGTATCAATCAATATATAATCCGATTGGAATGAGTTAATACTATTTTTAATATCTTCTGCGTTTAGAGCTATCATATCAGCACATGCAATTTGAGCACCATTTGGGCCAAGACCATAATTTTTCATTACTTCATTTAATGATATCCAATCTCTAATATCTACATCAGGTAAATATGGAAGATTCTCTACACCAGGATCTAGATTTACAGTTATTGAATCTAAAGACTTCATTTCCAACCATAATTTAAATGAATTAGTTAATGTAGATTTTCCTGATCCAGCCGTTCCGATAAAATAAATAAATATTTTTTCTTTCATTTTTAAATAATGTTTAAATTTTTAATTTTATCCATTTTCATTTGCATTAATTCAGTCGTTCCTATATCATGCCTTATATAAATATGCTCACTTTCAATAAATTTTAAACCATCCTCACACATCATTTCAGCACTTGATAGTGAATTTGATATTCCAACCAACGCTAAAGATCTAGATGAAGTTGTATATATATGATCATTTTTTTTATTGACTGAAGCATAATATAATTTTGAACCTGAATTTATTATATCCTCTATATTTAGCATAATTTTTTCACCAGTCATACTTTTAGTTCCATATCCTTCAGGTACAACATATTTACATACAGTTGATTTCTTTTTGATTTTTATTTTCTTGGTACTAAGAGTTTCATCCAACATTGCATTGCATAAGTCAATATAATCTGTTGATAATAAAGGTAAAACATTCATTGCTTCGGGATCACCAAACCTTGCATTGATTTCAATTATTTTTGGGCCTTCATTTGTTAACATGAACTGCCCATAAATTGGTCCAATAAATTTGCATTTTTCTTGATATAGTGATTCAATTATCTTTTGTAATATTGCAGCAGATTCTTCATAAATACTTTTTGATATAAATGGTAATAAACCATTAGATAATGAATATGAACCCATCCCTCCAGTGTTAGGTCCATTATCACCTGGTAATAATCTTTTATGATCTTGAACTAGTGGAAGAGGAATTATGCTAATCCCATCAGAAAAAGCTTGTAATGTAAATTCTTCACCAATTGCTTTTTCTTCTATTAAAACTTTTGATTTACCTCCAATTTTTTTATTTATTATTTTATCTATGTAATCTATTCCTTCATCAATAGTATTAAAATGATCTCCCGATACTCTAACCCCTTTACCACCTGTAAGTCCAATAGGTTTTATTACAACCTGCCCATTTAAATCTTCAATATAGTTTTTTGCTTTATCGATATCTTTAAAACATTCAAATTGTAGTTGTCCTTCTATATTATATTTTTTTAAAATATTTCTCATCCACTCTTTATCTGTTTCGATTCTAGCTGCTTCCTTTGTTGGTGCACATACTAAAACACCATTAGATAATAACTTATTTGCTAATCCGGCCTCCAATGGTGATTCAGGACCTATTAAAACCAAATCAATTTTTTTATTTATTACATATTCCCCTATTCTATCAATTTCTGTTTCTTTTTCAAATAAATATTCTTTTGATAAAGCTTCAATTCCAGGGTTTATGTTACTCATTACACTATATAAATCAATATTATTTGATTTTTTAATTATATCACATATTGCATGTTCTCTAGCTCCACCACCTACTACCAATACTTTTATATTAACAACCCCCGCATTTATATTTATAAATATGAATTTCAAATGATTCCAATTTTATATAAAATATTATTACATTTATTTTTTTTAATTATGAGGCTTGGAATATATCTACAATCTTTTAAATTTAATGGTTTTTTAATAAATTAATTATTAATTCTATTTATTATTAATTATTTCACTTATTGATAACAACGGAATTAATTTTAAATTTAAATTTTCAATTTTTTTATTAGCTCCATTTTCTCTATCAACAACTACTATTACCTTGTCTAAAATTGCATTTTGCTTTTTTAAAATTTTTATTGTTTCTATAACTGAACCCCCACTTGTTGTTACATCTTCAATTATCAATATTTTCTTGTCTTTAACGTTTCCTCCTTCGATTTGTTTAGATGTACCATGAGTTCTTTTTGTTTTTCTTATAATTACATATGGAATTTTTGTTTCTAATGATAATGCTACAATTAATGGAACCGCACCTAATTCCATACCTGCTATTAGATCATAATTTTTTGAATACTTTGCTATCTTTTTTGTAATTTTATTTAATACAATAGGATCTGTGATTGCTTTTTTAATATCAATATAATAGTCACTTGATTCACCAGAAGTTAATATAAAATTTCCAAATTTAATAGCTTCGCAGTTTTTTAAAAGGTCAATAAGTTCTTTTTTACACATAATTAATTTATTGATATAAAAATTAATATTTTATTTCTTTCGAATTAATTTTATATTAGAATAATCAATTTTAAATTGATTGAAGATATATATCTATTTTAATTTTTCTGAACTTTATCTAGTATATCATCTGTTTTTATAAAATCAAATAATGTTTTTTGCATCCACATCACATTTATTAGATATTAATTTTTATATTAAATGCTTTTCTATTTTGACTATATATTATTTTTTCATGTATCTTATGTTTTAATTAGTGTGTCATCTTATTTGTAAATTTCTCAAAAGGTTATTTTTACTAGAATATTTTTTATATTATTTGAGTTAAATATTTTTATAATAATTTATTAAATAAAAAATATAATTTATTATTTTAATACTCTTAGCATTTTTGTTTATTCGATTGCTGCCTAATTTAAAAAACCAATTTTCGAGTCTGCTGAATTC
>JAJISJ010000077.1 GCA_022848765.1 Thermoplasmatota archaeon | reverse complement strand
AACAGATATATCTAGGAACAGCTATTATTGTAGGATACGGAAATAATAGTGAATTAGAAGCAAATCTTGAAAATGATTTATTAATAAAATTAAATTCATCTAGTAGCATCGTTGATTTTTATATTATATATGATATGAATTGCAGCGGTTTAACAGATGAAGGTATAATTACTCTTACAGTTTTTTTAAACGATGAAAATGTATCATTTAATTTTGTTCAAACTCCAACAAGTAAAAATGGCACCCTCAAAGTTGAAAATGTCGAAATTAAGAATAAAGATGCTTTAACTTTTAGGATAAATGTTGCATATGCTAGTATTATTCCCTTTTATACAGATTCAATTAGTGCAACAGGTATTGGAATTGTTAGTAAAAAGATGAATATATCTAATAAAATGTTAATTTTTGGTTCAAGTGTTGATGTTAAACTTGTCCAATTAGAACCTGAAGAAGATTATGTTGATCTTGAAGTTTTAACAAATTCGTTATTTATATTTGAAGAAGGTTTATTTAATGAACCTAATAAAATTCTTTCAAGAGCTTTTGTTAGATTATATGTAGCAAAAGGAATTTTTTTAAACTCAATTCCTTTTTGTATTGGTTTTTGCTCGGATTGGGGAATTATTGGTTAATTGTTTATAATTTTGGATAGTTATACTTTTGTAGCAAATATTTTAAAGAATTAATTCTGATTTTTTGATGTAACTAAATTAATAAAAATATATTAAAATAATTAATTTAGTAAAATAGTTAACTAAATAATGCATATTGTTTAATAAACTTTAAATTTTAAGATATTAACTAAAATTTAATTAAATTAATAATTATTATTTAAAATATATCCATAATATTGATAGATAATAACTAGCACACAAAAATATTATAACTATAAAAAAAATATTGAAATTTGATGGATGCAGAAATTAATAAAATTGCAATATATACTAGAGTATCAACTGAGGATCAAGCTAAAGAAGGTTTTTCTCTGGATGCACAATTAGACAAATTAAGATCTTATTGTAAAGCTAGAGATTGGATTATTGCGGGAGAATATATTGATGATGGATATTCTGGTAGAAATGTAAAAAGACCAGCTTATTACCAGATGTTAGAAGAATTAGATAATTGGGACATTCTACTAGTTATAAAAATGGATAGGATACATAGAAATTCAAAAAATTTTATGTTAATGATGGAAGATTTAAAAATACAGGGAAAGGAGTTTGTTTCAATGACTGAATCTCTTGACACTTCAACTGCAATGGGGCGATTTGTAATGGACATAATTCAGAGAATTGCTCAATTAGAATCAGAACAAATAGGGGAAAGAGTTTATATTGGTATGGAACAAAAGGCAAAAACTAATGGAGGAATACTAGGTTTTAATATTCCGTATGGTTATAATTATGAAAATAGTAAGCTAATTATAAATGATAATGAGGCTTCTCAAGTAAAGAAAATATTTAAATTATATTTAGATGGATATAGTATGAAAAAAATATCTGGAATGTTAAACGAAAAAGAAATTCCAACAAAACAAAATAAAAATTGGGGATCTCAAACAATTTCTACCATTTTAAAAAATCCTTTATATTGTGGATATTTACATTGGGAAGACTATCTAAATCCAGGAGATCATATTCCCATAATTAATAAAAACACTTTTAATAAAGTTCAAAAAACAATAAAAGAAAAGAATATAAAAATGAGAAATAAATCTAAAATCTATATTTTACCTGATTGAATTATTACTATTTTTTCCAAAAAAGCTATAATACATATTTTCCTAAAATTTAAATAAAAAGGTAGGTTTTTTGTATAAAAAATACCATTTTAGATCAATATTGAAAAATGACACTAAAATTTAAGATTATTATATACAAAATTAACAAATATTATTTAAGTTATTTTATATAAATAATATTAAATTTGTTCAAATTTCACTATGTTATTATCAAATTCGGTAGGCCGAAGTTGATAAACTTGATTTTAAGAATTTTAATGTGTTATAAGGAGAATAAAAATTTTTACTCTGTTTTTATTAATTTTTTAATTTTCCTCTACTATATTTTTTATAAGGAGGAAATATAACTTTTTTATGTCGAATAATTTTTTTTTATAAACAATTATTTTAATAGCGTGTTAAATATTAACATACATGAGTAATATATTGCTTGATAATAACAAACATGTGTTAATTGTTAACGTTTTAAATATATGTTAATTGTTAACATGTATATTACAATTTAATATACAATATTTAAAAATAAAGCTAGTATGTTAAAACAATTTTATAATTTAACGCTTGAAGTTAAATTTGAAACGTTTTAATTATTTAAAATAAAATATAATATTGTAAGTTTAAAATTTAATTATATTAATTAACAACATTAACTAAATAATGGGTAACAATAAAATTAATGAAAAGTTTTAATAATAATAATTAAATTACGAGAAAATTAATATGTATATAGTAATAATCGGAGCCGGCGGAATAGGTAAAAGATTAACAGAGATTATTCTTAAAGAAGGAAAACATAATGTTATTGTTATAGATAAAAATCAAGAAAAATGCGAAGAGATAGCAAGAAAATATGATGCTGTAGCAATAAATGCCGATGCAACCCAAGAAGAAACTCTTGATGAATCTGAAATAAAAAAAGCTAATGTACTTGTAACAACAACTTCAGATGATGCAGTAAATCTTATGGTTGTATCTTTAGCAAAGAATAAAGGGGTTAAACATCTGGTTTCGGTAGTTAATCAAGAAGAAAGCAAACCTATGTATATAGAAAAAAATGTTAAGATGATTAAAAGTCCAAATATTGTTATGGCTGAACATTTGTATAAATCAATAAAACATCCCACTGTAGAAGAATATATGAATGTTGGAAATTATGCTGAAATATTTCGTATCCCTATTATGAATAATTCTAAATTTTCAGGGAAAACTATAAAAAAAATTGGATTACCAAAAAAAAGTTTAATTGTTGCTATTGAAAGAGATAATAAATTTATTATCCCAACAGAGGATGTTGAATTGTATGCTGGAGATAAGGCAACAATTCTTGCCCATAAAGATCAAGTTGATAAAGTAGCAGCTTTACTTTCAGAATAACTAATTATATTTTCATTTAATTTTAATTGATATTCGGGATATTTTTTAATTAAATTTAAATTATAGTAATGAATAATTATATGTATTATCATACTTATATCTGTTAATAAAATAAAATTGGAGTGAAAATCTAATGAATAACAAAACGGTATATATACTTATAATTATTTTTTATTTAATATTTTTAAATTTTATTGGATGTATTGATAATAATATAATATTAGATTCTGTTGAAATAAGAGATTATAAGGGAGAAAAATTATCATCAATTAATGATTTTAGAGAAAATTCCATTAAAGGACCACAATACATTGATAGAGAAAATTATACATTAAAAATCACTGGACTAATTGAAAATCAAAAAAATTATTCTTATGCTGAAATACTTGAAAAATTTCAATCTTATGAAAAAGTAGTAACATTATTTTGTGTTGAAGGGTGGAATACTAAAATATTGTGGGAAGGAATTTTAATTAATGACATTCTTGAAGAAGTACAGCCAACATCTGATGCAGAAATTATTATTTTTCATGCATATGATGGTTATACAACGTCCCTATCATTAGATTTTATTAAAAAAAATAATTTAATATTAGCCTATAAAATGAATAATGTAACATTACCTCCAGAAAGAGGATTTCCATTTCAATTGGTTGCTGAAAGTAAATGGGGGTATAAATGGATTAAATGGATAACAGAGATCGAATTGTCTGACGATGCTAATTACAGAGGTTATTGGGAAAGTCGAGGATACTCGAACAGCGCAGACCTGGACAAAAGTTTCTTTGGGGACTGAAATCCATGACTAATCAACAAATCA
>JAJISJ010000076.1 GCA_022848765.1 Thermoplasmatota archaeon | reverse complement strand
GAAAACCTTGAAAAAGCAATTCTATGGGGTATAATAACTGTTATTATTGCATTTATTCTAATTGCAGTTATTGGGGGATTATTCCAATCCTTAGGATTTGATTTAACAGATTCTAGCAATATTCCTCAATTAGAAATATATTTTACAATTCCATCAATATTAATCTTAATAATTATTCAACCTGTAGGTGAGGAAATATTTTTTAGAGGTTTTTTATTAGATAAACTCAATAATCTATTTGGAAAAACGGTGGCAATAATGATAACTTCATTACTATTTGGTATTGCGCATTTGTCATTAGGAAATATATATCCAGCAATTCTTACTTTGATAATAGGTTTTCTTCTTGCTATATTAGTAATTAAAACAAATAATTTATATTCTGCAATAATTGCACATATACTCTTCAATGTTATCAGTTTTAGTTTATATATTATTGGGAAATCACTTCAAATTTTTCCGTTAATTCTTTAAAGTAAATTATCATCCCTCTATTTATTCTAGGGTGACAATATGCAAAAGGAAAGGACATTTGTTATAATAAAGCCAGATGCAGTTCAAAGAGGAATCATTGGAGAGATTATTTCACGTTTTGAAAGAAAAGGAATTAAAATAGTCGCTATGAAAATGGAATCTGTTAGTAGAGAACTTGCAGAAAAACATTATGGAGTTCATAAAGGGAAACCTTTTTTTGAACCAACAGTTGAATATATAACTTCATCCCCTGTAGTTGCTCTCATTCTTGAAGGCAATAATACTATTGAAATGGTTAGAAATATGATGGGAAAAACAGATCCTCAAAAAGCTGAATTAGGTACGATTCGTGGTGATTTTGGTCAATTTATTGGTCGAAATATAATTCATGGTTCCGATGGTGCAGATACTGCAAAATTTGAAATTGATCTTTGGTTTAAACAAGAGGAAATTTCAAAATATTGTCGAATAGATGAAGATTGGTTAATAGAATAGAAAATATTAATTCAATAATTTGAATTATTTATTATATAATATGAAATTTATTTGTGAATATTAATGACATTTGATAGAAAAACTCTAGTTATTCCAGATGAAACAAAATTTGAAGAAAAAACTATTTTTACAAATGGTGATGTTATTGTTAGCGATAGGTCTTTAATACGGTTTGGAATTAAAACAAATGGAAGGATTTTTGTTGGTGAACACGTAATAATTGATGGGGATATAGACTCTTCTAAAGATATAAGAATAGATACTTTTTCACATATAGGTGGTAATGTGAAAAGTGGGGGGAATGTGTTTTTAGGTGAGAAAGTTAAAATTGATGGTAAATTATCATTATCAGGGGATCTTGATGTAGCTGATAGTGTATCTGTTAATGAAGGATTTGAAGCCAAAGGGTGGATAAATATTAGAAGCCCAATTCCAATAATTATATATATATTTATATATCTTGTACAACTTTTAAAAATGGGGCATAGTGAAGAGATAGAGAAACTTCTGAATGAGATTGAAGAAAATAATGGAGAAACAATTCCAATTTCGGATATATTTCTATTTATTCCTAATAATTCAATAATTGGTATCCAAAAAGCTCAGATTGATTCTAATTTGCATATCGGAAAAAAATCTTTGATAATTGGCAATTATAATGTAAAGGGAAATATAGTTATTGATGATGATGTTATATTATTTGGTTCAATAAAAAATTCACACAATATCTCCTGTGGGAAAAATATTAACATCCATGGTAATATTGACTGTAAGGGGGAAGTAAGGATTGATGATAACACTTTGATAGTAGGAGATATTTTTGGGGATAAAATATATATATCAAAATTCGCAACAATTGATGGAATGTTACAGGCAAATAAAGGCGTATCTTTTTTGTCGATTATAGAAAATAAAACTGAGGATAAAATAAGACGATTTGAATCCAATTTAGATAAAATAGAAGGACTTGAAGATATTATGGAGTGATTAATATGAGTATGCAGATAGGAATTGTAGGAAAGCCAAATGTGGGAAAATCTACTTTTTTTAATGCAGCAACTGATGCGCATGCTGAAATTGCAAATTATCCATTTACTACAATTGATGCTAATCATGGAGTAATGTATGTTCGGAAACCTTGTCCCTGTAGAGATTTCAAGATAAAATGCAATCCCAATAATTCAAAATGTATAGATGGAATTAGATTTGTTCCAATTGATGCAATTGATGTTGCGGGATTAGTACCTGAAGCTTTTAAAGGAAGAGGGTTAGGTAATAAATTTTTAGATGATTTAAGGCAAGCGCATGCCTTAATACACATTGTTGATTCTTCCGGAAGTACAGATGCGGAAGGAAATCCTTGTGGTGTTGGAAATTATGATCCATTGAATGATATTGATTTTTTAGAAAAAGAGATTGTATATTGGTTAAATGGAATAATAAAAAAAAGTTGGGAAGATATCGCAAGAAAATGTGAACTTGAAGGTAAAAAAATTGAAAAAATGCTTGCAGAAAAATTAACTGGATTAGGGATAAAAGAGGAACATATTTACAATGCTATTCGCAATATGGATACTGATACTGAAAAACCATCTCGATGGACGGATAGAGATTTTATTAATTTTACTAGATATATTCAAAAGATTAGCAAACCGATGTTAATAGCATTTAATAAAATTGATATTGCCCCAGATACTATTAAACAGAAAATTGAATCTATAAAAGAACAAGGTATCATAATTGTAGCTACTAGTGCTGAAGCTGAATTGGCTCTGAAAAATGCCCTAGATAAAGGATTGATAGATTACAATCCAGGCGCTAATAATTTTAATATCTCAAAAGAATCTGATGTAACTGATGCTCAAAAAAAGGCATTAGATTATATCAAATCCCATGTTTTAAAAAAATACGGGTCGACAGGTATTCAAAAATGCATAGAAGAAGCTGTAAAAATGTTAGATCTAATTGTAGTATATCCTGTTGAGGATGATGCTCATTTTACTGATAAAGAAGGAAGAGTTTTGCCAGATGCATATTTGATGGCTAGAGGTAGTAATGCTAAGGATTTGGCATATAAGGTTCATACCGATATAGGGGATCATTTTATCAGAGCAATAGATGCCAGAACTCATAGAATTATTGGGGCAGATCATGAATTAAATGATGGTGATGTTATTCGGATTATAGCAGATACATAATTACTTAAAATACCTGCATAAATATCTGCGAAATACCTTTTTAAATATTCCTTACATTCGTTTATTTTAGTATTACTTTATAGTATACTTATTATTTGGATGGGATGATATGCCAGGAAAAAGAAATTTTAATAATAAAACATTTCCTAATTTATTAGACAAAAAAATACAATTTAATGAAATACCGTTAAAAACAGTTCGAGTGACAATTTATGCTTTGAGATGGATTTTTCTACTAATTTTTTTATTCATATCTATTGGTATTTTTGTATTATTTATTACAGGGGGTCAAAATTATATACAAATAATTCTTGGTTATAGTATTACAGGGTTCTTTACCTTTTTTATGGGGTACTTCGGTTGGATTCTTGCACAAGGAATAATCGAAATCATGACTGGAAAGGAACCAAAAGAAGAACGTTCATTTTCATATTATTTTAGTAAAAAAAAGAAATATAGATTTTAGATTAATAAATATATTATATTTTATTAAATATTTAATACTCAATTATCTTAAATAATATACAATAATAGAGAGTATATGAAATGATATTATTTGATAATCATATTTATGTTAATGATTATAAATTATATTTTTAGTGGTTTGAATTGTTATAGTATTTAAGTTTTAATCTGTTGGATTGATTTGTTAGTGGTATTTAAAAGGAATTTGTATTCTATATTTAAATGTCTTGGAATAAAGCTCAAAAAAGGTGTTTTCAGAGGATTATTTGTGGTTTTAGAAGGCACGGTAAGAAGAGGTTAAGGTTTTTAACTCTTACAACAGATAAGAATTTTGATGG
>JAJISJ010000075.1 GCA_022848765.1 Thermoplasmatota archaeon | reverse complement strand
AAAAAGATGTTGTTAAAGAATTGAAAGAATTAAATGATGGTAATCTCGCGGATTTTGTTTTTCTATGTGCGGGTGCTGTACCTGCTGTTAAAACTGCGTTGGGGTCTGTGAGTCAAGGTGGTACAATTATGTTTTTTGCACCAACTGAGCCAGGTGTTGAAATACCTTTTCCTTTATTTGAACTTTGGAAAAAGGAGGTTAAAATGGTTTCAACATATGCAGGTGCGCCAAGAGATATTGGGGAAGCAATTGATTTGATAAAAAATAAGAAAATAATAGTTGATGATTTAATATCTCATAGATTACCGCTGTCTGAGACTGCGGAAGGATTTAAATTAGTTAGTAAAGCCAAAGATTCCATTAAGGTGATTATTAAACCCCATCAATGATATTGAATATTTAAAAAAATTTTAAAGTGTAAAATAATATTTCGATTTAGACTAATGATAAGGAAAATAAAGGCGATATGGGAGTTAATGCGTTTAGAACATGGAGTAATGATAGCTATCGCAATCCTGGTAGGATCATTAATTGCGTCTAGAAATTTTCCAAGTTTTGATAAATTTTTATTTACTTTTTTTACAGCATTATTTCTTGAAGCCAGTACCTTTGCATTAAATGATTATTATGATTTTGATATTGATAAAAAAAATAAAAGAGATGATAGACCATTAGTTAGAGGTGATTTATCAAAGAATGCTGCACTTTATTTATTTTTCATATTATTTCCATTAGGGATAATCAGCTCATATTATGTTAATTTAACATGTTTTATGATTGCATTAATTACTGCTATTTTTGCGATATTTTATGATATGATATTAAAAAAGATTAAACTTCTAGGTAATTTTTTTATTGCTTATGTGATGGCTATTCCGTTTGTTTTTGGAGCAGCTTCGATTCTTACAGAAAATAATTTTTCAATTAGTTTATCCCCTGCAATATTTATTATTGCGTTAATTGCTTTTTTATCTGGTGTTGGACGGGAAATAATGAAGGATGTGATGGATTTCGAAGGTGATAAAGAAGAGGGGGTGAAATCCTTCCCAAAATATATTGGTATAAAAAAATCAAATATGATTGCATCTGTGTTTTATATTATCGCTATTGTTTTGAGTTTTCTTCCATTTATCTTTAAAAATTATGGTTTTTATTTTAATAATTATTTTTATTTAGTAGTTGTATTGATAACTGATGTTATGTTATTTTGGACTGCATTTAAATTGATATTTGATAAAGATATAGATTTAAAATATTATAGAAAATTTACGTTAATGGCTTTATTTATGGGTCTTATAGCGTTTTTAATTGGGGCTTTTACTGGGTGATTTAAATATGTTGTTTCAGAGTGATTTAGTAGGTGTTTTGAGTGTATATGTTTATGTGGTTGTTCTTCTTTTAATTACTGAGAAAATTATTTCTAAAAAATATCCTGTTATGAGTAGAAAAATTTTGCATATTATGGTTGGTAATGTTGCTTTTTTACTTCCGATTTTTGAAACAAGGTGGGTAATGGCTTTTGTTGCTGCTGGTCCTTTTATTGTTTTTACATTTCTTATGAGTTCTCATACTCCTATAAAATCTATAAGGGGTAAGACTTCTATTGCGGGTCATAGTATGGGTCTTGTTTATTATTCTATTACTTGGACTATACTGGCTTATCTGTTTTTTGATAATATGGTTGTAATTGCAATTGGTATTCTTGCAATGTCTTATGGTGATGGTTTTGCTTCTGTTATTGGATCAAGATTTGGTTTGAAGAAATTTAATTTATTTGGTGATGAAAAAAGCTATGTTGGTTCTTTTTCTATGTTTATTTTTACTTATTTTATGATGTTTATTGCTTTATTATTTTATGGTATTGAGTTTAATTATTATATTGTTTTAATTCTTGGGTTGATTGCGTTAATTGGAGCTTTTGTGGAGGGTGTTACACCGAAAGGTTTGGATAATCTGTTTGTTCCATTTGTGGTTGTGTTTCTTTATTGGTTTTTAATTTTATTGTGAATTGTTGAATATGAGACTGATAATAGTAGATGGTTTGGATGCTGTTGGGAAGGATACTCATGCTAAATTAATTTATGAGAGATATAAGAAAATTGAGGATAATGTTATAATGCGTTCTCATCCTTCTGTTGATAATTTTTTTGGTAGGAAAGCTAAGAGTTCTTTGTTGAAGAAAGGTAAAATTAATAAAGTAAGTGCTTCGATTTTTTACATGTTTGATGTTCTTAGATCTGTTAGGAAATATTATCGTGCTTGTGAGGATGGTACTTTGATAATGGTCCGATATCTTATGGGTACTGCTTATTTGCCAAAACGACTTGCTAAGTTTGCTTATACTTTTTTTGAAAATTTTGCCCCTATTTCTGAGTATATGTTTTTTTTAGATGCTTCTCCTAAGGAACTTTTTGATAGGGTTGAAAAACGTGATTTTAGGGAGGTTTTTGAGACTTTACAGGAGCTTGATAAGGTTAGGGGGAAGGCTTTGATGCTTACTGAGAATTGGCATGTTATTGATACAAATCATTCAATTGAGGATACCTTTGATCAGATTGAGTGTATATTGGATAAATTGGATAATAAGTAATATATCTCTACAATTATATCAAATATTAATATAAAAAATATTATATACTAATAAAACAATTTATAATTACAGGTTGGGGGAGTAACATTTTATTTTTTCCCATCTTTCCTCACCACCTTCAAGCTCTCCCATCCCTGAATTATTAAATTTTTTAATTTTATTATTAAAACTTTTGAGAAATGTAATTTAAAACAGATTCAAATATTGCTCGTCCATCACCATAATTATTTTGTAAATTATTATTAACCCAGTTAGGATGTTGAAATTTATAAAAAGATCGTTCAGGGTGAGGCATCATTCCAAAAACATTACCTGAATGATTACAGATGCCTGCTATATTGGAAATAGATCCATTTGGATTCCATGGGTAACCTGAGTAATTACCGTCCTGGTCAACGTATCTAAATACTATTTGGTCGTTTTCTTCTAACTTATTCAAATATTGTTCTTGTTCATCTAATGGGAAAAGAAGTTTCCCTTCAGCATGTGCACTAGGAATTAATCTAATATCATTTTTTTTTATTTTTGATGTAAATATACAATTACCATTATTTTCATGTTTAAGAAGAGTAGATCTACATTCAAATCTATCAGAATCATTTATATTCAAACAGGCTTGAGGTATCTGGCTAATATGATTATCAATACCTGGTAATAAACCAAGTTCAATTAACACCTGGAAGCCATTGCATATCCCCATAACTGGGTATCCTTCCTCTACAAAATCTTGTAATTTTTTCTGTAATTTACTCTTTATTCTAGCTGCAAAAATAGCTCCTGCTCTAATATAGTCTCCAGCTGAGAATCCTCCAGGTATCATTAAACATTGAAAATCAAAGATATCTCTTTTTTCATCCTCATTACAATCAATATGGAGTAGCTGTTTGAGATGAACAAATTCAGGATTTAAACCAAGACGTTTAAAGGCGTCAAGTGATTCCTGCTCACAATTTGTCCCTTCAATTCTTAACACAGCAATTCTAATATCCTCATTTTTCAATTTGATTTACCTCGATATAGATTCGATTATATAATTGGATATAATTTATGACTTTTAAAAAGCTCGCATGTTATTTAAGAAGTATTATATAGAAATCATTATTTCATAAGAATCGTATGGAGTACGTAGATTTGAAGCGAGTTTCTCTTAAAGTTACAAAGGAACCTCTTGCTGGTGATAATTTTACTATTCTATTAAAACTTCTTGCACAGAATAAATTTAAAATTGATGCTAGATATATTCCAAGAATTATATATTCCATTTTTTTAAGTTCGGTAATTTCACCTTTTAGGATAAGTGAAAGAAGAAGATTTGATAAATTAATTAATAAAGTTGAAATAAAAGATCCTCCGATTTTTCTTTTAGGTCATTGGAGGAGTGGAACTACTTATCTTCATAATTTATTTTCAGTGGATAAGAGATTCGGATTCTTTTCTACATTTCATGCTTATTTACCTGGGGCTTTTTTAGGTTATGAGAAACTTATGAAACCTATTGTTGTTTCA
>JAJISJ010000074.1 GCA_022848765.1 Thermoplasmatota archaeon | reverse complement strand
GAATTTTAACACAGACACCATCATTATATAAAGAAGCAAAAAGTTTCCCACTAACATAATAGGCAGGATAACCATACATTTTACCTGGATTAACAAAAGGAATATCAAGTAAAAATGAATCAAGAATCTCTTTATGTTTTTCATTGAATTTTACTTTACTCACTTATATCACCATGTTTCAATGTATTAGTTAATGGAATGATATTCCTGATTTAAATGATTTTAACTTTATTTATTTTAATTATTATTCCATCAATATTATAAACAGCAAATAATAATGTTATAAATGAATTATATCAAATATACATCCAATAATATGAAAATAATCAAATCATATTATATTGATATTTCTAAAAACATTTTGGAATGGAATGCGAATTAGACCCAATATACTATTCACCTTTTCTATACTTGTAGTCCAGGCTTTTATATCATTTGGTTTTACCTTGATTAAAAGAAATGCCCAGTCTATCTCTCCACCAGAAAATGAATATGAAAGAAGTTTTGGTGTTTGTTTTTTAACTTCATTATTATAAGATATGGTGATCTGACAGTTATGCATACCATAATATTGATTTTTTGGAAATGAATCTTCAGAATTCGAAGGTGACTCAACTAGAAAGCTAAAATCTCCATTAGAATATGTTACAACGGACTGTCCCCTGCAGGTAACAGTTATATTTTCTAAGGGTATACCTAGTAACCAGGTAACCGAACCAATTACAATAATCGGGTCTTTCCAATGTTCCTCGTTGAGCCATTGAATAAATAATTGAAGTTCAGTAAAATATGTTTCTATATTAGGATTTTCAATAAAACTGATTATCGAATCAATTAGATTTATAAGATTTCCGGAAAATTGAGCTATAAATTCTGTTATGGTTAGTGTAAAGTTATTATATTCTTGTTGGAATAATTCTTTTATAGCATCTGTAAATACCTTAGGTGCCGATAGGATTTTGTTAACAACTGCGACAAATAGAACTGCAATTGTTATGCTCATTGGTTTAATGATATCAACAAAAAGAGATATACCACCATAAAATAATGAAATACTATTATCAAATAAATCATAGAACCAACCTAGTCTATCTTTAATATATTCAATTATTTTGATTAATAATGATCCAAATATATTTTCTATAAAGCCTTCTTCAGTGACACCCCAATAAGTATTAAGTAAATCATTTAATTCATTTTCATTTGTTACACTGTATAAATCATCCTCAGGGATAGGTTCATATATATAAAGTTTTAATTTATTTGAGAGATTAATAAGATCGACTTCTAAATCGACATTGATAATATCATCAAGAATATCAATCGCTTGAATTTTATCTTCCCCTTCAAAATTAATTTCGATAAAACTAATTAATTGAATCTTCTGATCTTCAGTAATAAGAATTTTTGGTAACTCTTCATTTAAAAGAGAAGAATTTAAAATTTTTTGCAGATTAGATGTTTGAGCAACAACTGTAACTGGTACTATCAACATTAAAATTACTAAAAAACATACAATAATAATTTTTTTCATCTAATTCTACCCTATATTATAATATGTTACTTATTACTATATAATATTAACGAAACAGACATCGTCAATTAATGATATTTTAAACAAATTAACAATTTAGAAAATAATACCCTATTTTTATTAATGCAAAATCAAAATCACCTCTAGTTATTAATTTACATCTAAGTAGATTTTAAAATATGATGTTTATAAGCATCATAATCAGCAAGTAATAATTTTACTAATATTGCAATAATTTAATAATCATATAAATGTAAATTAGTTTATTAAAAAATTTAATCTACTGGTTTTAAAAGATTACTTTTAATTACCCATTCATATAATTCCTCATTATGATCACCAATAAAAACTTCATCTCCAACTTTATGTTTTGTCTTTGTTTTCCATATTGTAAAAGATTTACATACAACATATTTTTTAAGTCCTTTTGCAGAAAGATAGGCAAGATTAGCCCCCGATAGATTAGTTAATTCTTTTTGCCTTTGAAGTCGAAAACTTGTATAATTCCCCCGATATATTTTAATAGAATTATTATTCATATAAAAAATTGTGTCAGCTACTTTATCAAGAAACCTTCTATCATGTGAAACTGCAATAATTGTTCCAGAATAGGAATTTAAAGCACTTTCAATAGCTGTCTTTGATTCCATATCCATATGATTTGTTGGTTCATCAAGAATAAGAAAATTATAAGGCTGTAAAATCAGACGAAGAATAGCCAATCTAGCCCGTTCACCTCCAGAAATCTGTTTTACCTTATTAAAAATAACATTTCCTTTAAAATTAAACTGTCCAAGTAATGCTTTAGCATCATTCTCTGAGATATTCTTCTGGTCACTTCGGAGTTCGTCAAAAAGAGTATTATTGGGATTTAAAGAAAGATGTCCTTGATCAAAATACCCCCAATTAACTCCAGGACTGATATGAATAGAACCTTTATCATATTGTTCTTCACTAGTTAATATCTTTAAAAATGTTGTTTTACCACATCCATTTGGACCAATTAGACATATTTTTTGCCCTGCAAAAATTTCAAAATTAACATTATCAAGTATTGTTTTATCATCAAACCGTTTCACAATATTTTGCCCTTCAGCAACATTTTTACCAGATTTAAAAAGAGTTTTGAATCTAAATTTTAACAAATAAGATTTTATGATTGGATTTCCTACCCTTTCCTCTTTAGCTAATCTATTAATTTTACTTGATATCTGCCGATTATATTTATTCCGACGTGACATCGTCTCAATAACAGTTTTTTGTCGCTGTATTTCAGCTTTTGATTTCTTATATGCTTTAAGTTTTATATGTTCCTTAATTTTTTTTAGTTCTTCATATTCCACAAATGTTGTATTATAAATTTCTAAATGTTCTCCCCGAATCTCAAATACTTTATCAACCAGATCATCTAGAAGATATCTATCATGAGAAATTATCATTACTGCATTTGGAAAATTCACTATTTGTTTTTCAAGCCATTCTATTGTTTCAATATCAAGATGGTTCGTAGGTTCATCAAGAAGTAAGAGATCACATTCATTTGGTTGTGCAAGTATACTTGCAAGTGCAATTTTCTGACGTTCGCCCCCCGATAAAGAATCAACTCGTGTATTTGGTGGAAGATTTTCTAGCCCTATCTTATTTAAAACATTTAGAGCAGCTTCCCATCGGACATTACATGCAGATTTATTAGCTGAAATACGAAGTTTTCGTATATTTTCTAATATTTCTTCATATTGTGATGAATTGTAAATATCAGGTTTTTCTAATTGCTTTTCATATGTTTTTATCTTTTGTCTAATTGAATCTAATTGTGTTGTTCTTATGAAAAAATCATAAACTGTTTTATCTTTTGAACTAATTGCAACTTGATCTAAATATCTAATTTTTAGATCATCTTTTCGTTTTATTAATCCAGTGCTTGCTCTTTCCCATCCCAAAATAATTTTGAATAATGTAGTTTTTCCACATCCATTTGAACCAAGAAGTCCAATGCAGTTATCTATAAAAACATCAAAGGATGCGTTTTCAAATAATAATTTTCCTTCAAATGTTTTTGACAAATCCATTGCTTTTATCAGATTTTTCATTAGTAGGGATAACAAAGTTATATAGTAAATGATTTTAGGTTTAAAAGTAGCAAATAGACGTTAAAACATCAATAAAAAAAGAATTATATCTCATCAACATCATAATCAGCAAGTAATAAAGTAAGAAAGGTTATTTCTCCATTAAATAATCTTATTGTAAATGATGCATAATTATTTATACTGAATATTCTCTATAAGCTGTAATTATAAAATGAGAACTAGTATTCTTAACTGGATTATTTTATGTTTTTATTTTTAATTATTAACAATATAACATGGAGTTTTAATCTATGAATAGAAGAAGAAATAAATCAAATCAAGAAAAATCAAAAAAGAATGGTAAAATAATGAGATGTAGTGTTCGTACTCGTCCCGTTTTTGAGAATGATTCCTGTCAGGAATTTATTAAAAATATTAACAAGGATTCAGATAGTAATTGTAGGAATTGTAAGTACTCGTTTTGATATAATATTAAATACAGTTAATTTTTTTTTTAAGAGTGTGAAATTTAAATATGAAAGGAATAGTTAAATGGTATGATGCTAAGAAGGGATATGGATTTATTAAAGGTGATGATGGGAATAATGTTTTTGCTCATCGTTCAGATTTATCTTATTT
>JAJISJ010000073.1 GCA_022848765.1 Thermoplasmatota archaeon | reverse complement strand
ATAACTTTATCGTATATTTTCTTTAAATCCTCCTCAGATTGAGCATTATAATGCATTAAATCAACATCACCTCTTAAAGAGTGCCCCATTAGTATTTTCTTAATAGATGTTGGTCCTCCTCTTCTATCCCATTCCTGAGAAAAATACTTACGTAGATCCTTTACTTTAACAGGACTATTTCTAAATAATCTAGAAATATGACTTGGAGAAAAGAATACTTTCAAACTCGCATCACTATCAAAGTAAGTAAGGTATTCACCAATTGCTTGTTTTGCTTCCTCTGTAAAAAATGATATTCTACTTAGTTTAGTTTTTGTACTCTGACCATTCTGTGGATTATGATTAATATGTAATACCCTATTTTCAATATCAATATCTTCAATAGTCAATTGATATAATTCAAGAGCTCTCGCACCAGAGGACATACCTAAAAAAATAAGAGCTTTTGCTTGTAAATAAAATTTATTATCTTTGAAATAATCTAAAGATTTATTTATATCCTCTATTGCTACTCTTTTTGGAAGATATATAGGATCAGCTGGTAATTTAACATCATTAGCCCATTCAATCTTAAGGTAAGTAAGGAACTTTCTGATTTGATATACTTCTTTTTTGTAGTAGCTAATAGATAAATTGTTCTTCAATGATTGATAATATTCAAGTGTTTTACTTTCATTTATTTTCCAGTTTACAAAATTAAGATATTTATTAAGACATAATTTGCCTTGATAATGCCATTTTTTAGACAATCTCTCTAATTCTCTTAGTGTAAGAAATTTATTAAAAACATCATTAGAAATTCTTTGTTTTTCTCCTGTTGAAACCCGATTGCCAAGCTTATAACTCGGGTTCAAATCCCGGCACCCGCACTCAGACATATTTTGTGACTTATTTACTGCATCAATGAATGAAAAATACTCGTGTAACTTATTCTCTAAAAACATTACTTATTTACTATAGCATTATATAATTTCTTCAAATTCTTATCTTATCGAGAATTGTGTCTATCATAGTTAAAGTTGAATAGATATTTTTCAAGAACTTAAGATAGCTTCTTCTTTCTTTACATTCTTTTGTTTTTGGTTTAGTTTTAATAGTGGTTTTTTTATTAGTTGTTCTAGTTTAGATTCTTTTATTTCCCTTATAGGTTTACTCTCACTTTCTTTTAACAAATAAACCCATTTTCTACAAGATTGGTTTTCAATACTAAAATAGTTCTCGCAATACTCACACCAATGAATTTTATAGAATCCCTAATTATATCTATTAAACCTATCTTTGTTACAAACAGGACAGGAAAAAGTATCTTGATTATCTTCTAATAACATCATTTTTTTCATTATGCTTATTTTCCTAATTTGTTTCTCTTAAGAAGATAGCAACTCATACACAATCCTTTAACTTTCGCTTTATTGTTGCACCCAGATACGCAACAGGTTTTTCCTCTATTAACCTGGTATTTCATTATTTCTTACCTTTCAAATCTACAATTTCATTCTACCCTTTTCAGATTTCATAAAAACCATCCACAGACCAATAAAAAACATGATTAATCCAATTATCGCAGTTATTATACATGTTTCAGTATATTTTATCCCAAAAAGGAAGATTAAAATCCCAAGTATAAGAATTAATATTCCTATTCGTGCTTTGCTCATGTTCTTTGTTAATGTTATGGTTACTTTGTTCATTTTTCTTCTTCTATAACTTTCTTCATCTCTTCAAATTTTTTCTTTTTATCTACATATCTCCATCTATAACCTGGGTATCTCATTAATGTAAAATCTTCAATAAACTTGTTAAAATCTCTTTGATTTTTAAAATGAATTTTTCTTACTATTTCATTTGTTTTTTCATCAAATAACTCTACAACTTCTCTAAATTTCTCTTTGGGTTTCTTTCTAAGATAAAACATTTTATCCTCATTAAATCATTAATTTCAAAATTCAATATTTTCTCTTCTTTGTTCCATGTAATTTGGATTTAGCCATTCTTTCACGCATTTCTTTAATTCTTTTTTCTAAATGTTTTGAATAATCCTCTGACATAATTTCTCACCAATTGAAATCTAAAAATATAAAACAATTATTCTTTAATTAATTTTCCACAATACATACATTTATAATATTTTATTCCATCTTTTCCTTCTGTTAATCTCATAATTTTTCCACAAGTTGGACATTCCATATTCTAACCTTCTAAATCCATTTTCATATCCTCAAAATCTTTCTTATGGACTAATATTTTTTATTTAATATTCCGTAATCTTAAAACTATCTTTAATCGGCTCGTATACCTCCCCATTTCGTTTTAATCTCTCTAAGAGTTCAATTGTTTTAGTAGATGATATACCTTTTGCTCTTGCTTCAAGAAGTATATTAGTTCTGTGTGCATTTCTATCTAAAGATTTTTGACAAAATGATTTTATAATTTCATAAACTGTTATCTTTGAATCTTTTGGCATAGTTAGAAGATCAATATCTGTTAAATCTTCCTTAAATGTGAATCTTTCTTTAGCTTTCTCTTTATCAGTATAACCCAGATTTGCTAGTCCAAGATTTACTAAATCTACTATACTTTCACTAAAATTATCTCTTTCATTCTTCTTCATAAATTCTTTGACTTTCCCCAATGTTTCATCATCTAATGAAAAATGCTTTGATATTTTTTCATCCTTAATGTTTTGATATATGTTCTCATCCTCCATAGATAATCAAATATTGATTTTGTTTATTAATATATTGAAGTTTAGGTTATTTTTGTATCTAGTTTATTTTGTTTTAGTTTTTCTTCTAATTCGAATACATTTTTCCAAGCGGATTTTACCAAACTTCTAACGGACATATTGTTTATCACTAGATACATATTCCCTAAAAGTTATACAGGGTGAAAAAAATACTGCAAAAAATGGTTATATAAATAAGTAAAGCCTTACTAAATATCAATCTCCCCATATTTATAATGCCTCCATAAAGATATATTAAAAGCAACTCATTATTAATTTAAAAACATTGCTAAATCATCAACCTATCATATATTTTCTTCAACTTTTGCTTTAGATAAGTAATAAAATTAGATTATCTATCACATCGTAAATCTTTTGTTGTTTGGTTGAATCAATTATCCAATACTTTTTTTAGTATTGTCATTATTTATTTTTTATTATGTCATTAGTGGATTTAAAATTAAAAATACCGGAATATGCAAAAGAAGAACTTGATAGATTGATTATTAAATATTCAGATAAAACTCTAAAAGGTGAATATAAATTTGATGAACATTCTATTATTACACTTATGATAATGACTTATGATAAATCTAATTCATTATTAATTGATCCAGATAAAATCATTAAAGAAATTAAAGATGAATTAAAAGAATATTATAAAATATAGATAGAAAAAGTATCATTCATAAACTTTTTTTATACTCTATATTTATTTCTACAATTATTACAATGAACAAAACCTTCTTCTATAATTACACCACAATTTATACAAGTATTTACATCCATTTTAAATCTTCCTTTTAAGATTATTGATCAGGGAATGGGAAACTACTTTAAATTTTGAAATCGGAGAAAGGATCTGGAAGATATGATAATAATTTTTGTTTCACCACTCAATAAAATTATCATATTTAATTTTATAAACTTTTTGTCGTAATTACTCTTTGTCATGTATATATTTTCTATTTAAACCCAAATTAAAAAATATTCTCAAATTATAAATACTTTTAATGATAAATATAATATATGAGTGGGGAGAATTAGATATGGATATATTTTGACAATTATACGATTTCTCGAGACTGGAATGTCAATTGCTTATCCCATCCCCCCTCACTCTATTAAATTTTTTTTCAATTATAGAAAATAATAGATATAAAAATACTTATTAAGTATAACATTGCAAATATATTATGGGCAAATAATATGATTATAGCAGGTGAATATATTAATTGGAATATAGCAGAAGAAGTTGAGGAAATAGTTAAAGTATCATTAATTGGTAGTAGAATGAGAGAATTATCACAAGAAATAAAATCATAAATAATATTATTACTGTTTTCTCAACATTTTTTATTGAATAGGTGATTTTTTGAAATATGAGCATCAGGAAAATGATAAAACATTATATAAAAGGAATAATCAAGATAATCTTTATTTTTTATCTACCTTGCAAATCATAAGAGAGCAAGACAAGGAAGCGCCATCTTAAATTAAGAAAATGCGTTTAACCTTGTTGCTTTAACCTTCAACA
>JAJISJ010000072.1 GCA_022848765.1 Thermoplasmatota archaeon | reverse complement strand
CTTTCTTCAATAGTTTCTAATGCTGTTGGGATATCTTCATCGGGTGCCCAGAAAATAATTTGAGCATCATTTTCATTAGCTTTTAAAAGATCTTTTATTTTATTGAAATTAGGTTTGATTTTTTTAATTAAATTAAATGAATCAATACATATCGGAAGTGTAAATAGACCAGTAGATACTATTTGTTTAGGTAGATTTTCATCTATTGATTTTTTTGAAATATTTAATGAATCAGCAATTTCAGAAAAATCTAGAGATATGTCTTTAAATTCCGGTTTATTCTGAATCATAAAAATTTTATCAAAATTACCTTTTTTTGTATGATAAATCTCGACTGGGAGAATTCCACTTTTTGTATTCTGGGTTAAAGAGATACGACGTTGATTTGGAAAAAAATTTTGTATTACCATTGCATAAAAAGTGGCAATTGTCGCATGACCACAAAGGTCAACTTCAATTTTTGGGGAAAAAAATCTAACATCATAATCTGCAATATCACTTGGAAAAATAAAAGCGGTCTCAGAAACTTTTAAATTCTTACATATAAATTTCATTTGATTATCTGTTAAATTAGGGGAATTTAAAACTACTCCTGCAGGGTTCCCACCTTTTATTGATTCAGTAAAAGCATTAATTATTTTAATTTTCATAAATTTATCTAAATTAATTCATTATCGTCTATGATTCCAATCATATGAAGAAAAACATTCATTTTCAAATTTTTTTGTTAATTCCATCTCCTCCTTTGTCAATTCTCCTTTATATAAATCAATATTGAATTCTTCTTCAAATCCTTTCTTCATTGAATCTGCAATTTCATTAAATGAGATATCTTCACCTAGAATATGTTTAATAGAAGTTACGCGTTCTTTAACATTTGAAATAAGTTTATCCTTAATTTTTTCAT
Organism: Thermoplasmatota archaeon; assembly: GCA_022848765.1. GTDB lineage: Archaea > Thermoplasmatota > E2 > DHVEG-1 > DHVEG-1 > JAJISJ01. The sequence continues at coordinate 3,393 of JAJISJ010000072.1, read as the reverse complement.
TGGGAACTTTCAAAACTGAAAACATTTTTTCAACATCAACATCTGTTAATATTGTTCCATGCTGAAGAACTGTTTTTTTTTTTCGAGTTTGAGCATTGCCTGAAATTTTTTTCCCATTAGATATTATATCATTTATTGGAGCATAAATACTTTCAATTCCAATGTTATTTAATCCTTTTACAATAGCTCCACAAATCCTGCCATAACTGTCCAGAATATTTTTTGAAATTGATGGATGAGATTCAGAAATAACTATACTATACGTTAGTTCATTATCATGGAATACAGCTCCACCACCTGTAATTCTCCTAACATAATCAATTTTAAGTTTATTACATGTTTCCAATTCAACCTCATCATCTAAACTCTGAAAATATCCAATAGAAATAGCAGAAGGTTTCCAACCATAAAAACGAACTGTGGGTGGAACAGCTTTCATACTGTGAGATACCATAACCGCTCTATCTATAGCCATATTAGTATATGCGTTTTTATACCCTGTTTGCAATAATCTCCATTTTTCACTCATTTTTTACACATCATTATCCCGTTGGTTATACCTTCTGAATCTAATCCAATGAATTGTATCATATTTTTTTTGATAATAGATTCAATCTTTTTATATAGAATATCATTTTCCATAACAATATTTTTCAATTTTTTTTCAATGATTTCAATCCCTTCTTCGGGATAAGCAAAAAAATCTCCAGTAATAATTAAATCAATTATTTTATTTGTTTTTTCATTATAATTTAAACTTATTTTTAGGAGTTTACCTTGCGGAATTTTATAAATAGATTTAGTTTTCATTTTCAAAAATCCAAATTAAATATATTTTTATAATCTTCTTCCTTTAATTTATTTCAATTTATCGCTCTTTCAGCATGATATGAACTTCTAACTAAAGGACCTGATTCAATATGTTTAAATCCAAGGTTCTCACCAAATTTTTTATATTCATTAAATTCCTTTGGAGTATAATATTTAATAATTCTAGCATGATCAAGTGTTGGTTGCAAATATTGACCAATAGTAATAAAATCAACTTTTCTTTTATATAAATCCCCCATTGTATTAATTATTTCGTTCTTTCTTTCACCCAAACCCAGCATAAAACCTGATTTAGTTTTAATTTTATTATTTATTATTTTTATATTTTCTAAAATTGATAGACTTTTTTCATAATTTCCCTCAGGTCGAATAATTGGAAACAATCTTTTACAAACTTCAATATTATGATTAATTACATCTGGTTTAGATTTTATCACTGTCTTTAAAGAATCTATATTACCATTAAAATCAGGTATAAGAATCTCAATTATGCATTTGTTTGAAAAATTTCTAATTTTTTTTACTGTTTCATAAAATCTATCAGCCCCTCCATCCTCTAAATCATCTCTTGTAACTGATGTAATAACAACATATTTTAATCCAAGTTGTTTCACACTTTCTGCAATATCTGTAGGCTCATTTGGATTTAAATGATTTGGCTTCCCATATTTTACATTACAATATCTGCAATTTCGAGTGCAAATATCCCCTAATATTAGAAAAACAGCAGTCCTATTATCAAAACATTCAGTAATATTTGGACATTTTGCTTCCTCGCAAATTGTATTTAGTTTTGTCTTTCTCAAAATTTTTTTCATATCTGAAAAGTTTTGCCCCCCGCGAAGAGGTACTTTTAACCAATCTGGATGACGCCTTTTATTCATTTATACACCCATTAATACTCTCAATAAATCACGTAGCCCTGGTGCAAATCCAAGAATAAATATTCCAATTTTTAAAAGATTTAATAAACGAGGATATTTCTCGAATTCCTTTTTATAAACTACATCGAAAACATAAATAACAATGATTATTAGAAGAAATTTTACAATCGGAAATAAGGGTGGCCATATGTTCATAATAAAATCAGAAGCAGGATGTTTCTCATAATAGGATGGTAATCCCATTTTTAAGGGGTCATAAATACTAATATAACTAGTAATTCCATCGATCATATGACCCATGATCATTGCTAAATTCAAAGGCTGAGAAAAAATTGAAAAAATCTTATATTTATTAAATAATTTTGAAATTAAAAAAACTGCAAATATAACAGAAAATACTAATAAAATAACTAAAGCAAAAACATCAAATCTAACTTGATAAATATTGCCCCATTGATTTCCGATTAACCATTGAAAAGTAAAATACAGGAAGGGGATTAAAAATATTGTTCCTCCTAAGAATAATACTGTATTTACATTTAAATAACGATTTTTGAAAATATTTTGGATATAATAACCAATTATTAAAAATAATAAAACCCACAATAGGATTTGAAAATAAATTATTGGTGTTATAAATAGATATACTACTGGCTCTATAAAAAATTCAGAATCTTCTAAAACACGAGTTACAGATCCCGCAATTATATATGGTATAATCGATAGACAGAAAACCCAATTCACAGAAATATTCCATCGTTTCATTAATTTATATAATCCTAATAATACAATAACAATCAAAATTCCATATATTAATTCAGAAATAATAGTATATTTCTCTTCGGCTAGAATGCCGTTGTATGAGATTGGATAACCCATTGCATCAGTAACTATAGGGCCCCAGAAATATTTCCAAATAAATTGATCATAAAATATTGTTGGTAAAAATATAAATCCAAATACTAATATTGCAGTAACGATCGATAAAATTCCAATTGTAATACTAATTTTATTATGATTGTAAAAATTTTTAATATTCATTCTAAACATCCTAAATAAAAAATAATATATTAATCTAATCTTAAATTAAAAAAATGAATGAATATATATGATATTTCAGAGATAATTATCAATTGGTAAAATATCATATATACCTTCAAATTTTTTACTAATAAAACCATTTAATGTATTAATCAAGATAAAACCATCTTGATGGTTAACTTCTTTGATTATTCCAAAATCATAATAGACTTCTTCAAATTCTGATTTTATCTCTGAAAGTTTTGAAACTACTTGACAATGTTTTCCAATATAATAATCTAATTTAATATCTTCCATGTTTTCACTATAATACCATTAGTTTTTGTTTTCATAATGAAATATTATTATAAGTAAATTATCATTAAAAAAATTACTAGAGAAATAAATATAACAAATATTAAAAACATAATAAAATTTTAGGAGAAAATTATCTTTAAATTATTCTTCGTAATTGCATTTAATATGTAGTTTTATTTCATTTATTTTTGCCCAAATATCATTATACTCAGTAGGTTTTATTACACCTGCTTCATACAAATCTTTTAGATAGGTTTTCATAGTCTCTATCTTATTTTCAACTTCTTCTGATTCCATTAAGGTTCCCTCCAAATTTTATATCTTGAATTATATGACCTAA
>JAJISJ010000071.1 GCA_022848765.1 Thermoplasmatota archaeon | reverse complement strand
TACAAAAAAATCTAGCCCAGAACTCAAAAATCAAGGTACTGAAGAAATAAATCCCTTTGATTATGAGATTACTTTTATTTATTGTAATAGAATGTCTAAACCATTTAAATATATGAATTTTTTAAAATTTGTGAATGAAATTAAATCATTTTCAGAGAAATTCAAGAATGATAAAAAAAATGAGTGCCATAATATCAGATCACAATTAATTTTAGTATCCCTATTTGGATATGACCTAGGAATTAAGGATTATTTGAGAACCCATCTGCTTAGAGAAATAGATTATACTATTCCTTTAATGCTAGTACCTCCTTTCAATGGTGATGATGAAGTGTGGCATAATTTTATCGAATATGAGGATTTAAAACCACAAAAACGAAATGAATTGGAAAATATTATTCGAATAGGTAATAAGGAGCAAGTATCACCTTCATATAGAAATAATATGGTACGATCCGCAAAAAGTGAATATAAGCAGATACTTGAAAGAGATAAATTGGTTAAATTCGATAATGATTTTTTAAATAAGTGGCATTGGATACTAAATGTTTCTACATCAACGGAAATTCTAAAAACCAATAAAGATAATGAGAAATTTGGCAAAAACATTAATATCGTAAAAGAGAAGGTACCTATCTATTAAGGTATTATTCCACACTCATAGAATATTATTTGAACATTTCCATAAAAGCTCCAAGTCGAGTTTTTACTTGCTCTACATTTTCTCCTATTTTATTAAAATAAAATTTATGAGGTAAAGAATAAGGGTTTATGATTTTATTTGAACATCTTCATAAAAACTCCAAGATGAGTTTTTATTTCTTCGATTTTTTCGCCAATTTTATTAGATATAATTGTTAATGATGGTATTTCAAGTACTCAACATAATTTTTCTTTTAACATAACTTACTACTCTTAGAAGTTTTATTCTAATACTCGAGTATTATCTCGGATTTGAAAGTATTTATATTTCATGGTTTCCATCTTGAAATTCGAATGTTTCTCCAAATATAAGAGTTAAGCAAGATTTAATTGTATATAAAATGTATTATAAAACCAAGAAAATGAAAATATGAAAAAATCTGATCAAGATGACTAAGGAAAAAATAAAAATTTGCGTACTTGAGAAAAAACGAGGAAATTTTTCAATACAAGAGAAATTTGCTAAAAGCGAGAATATTATCGATACAACTAATCAAGAAGTAGAACATCATTTAAGTGCTTTAAATGAAGCGGGTTATGATGTAAAAATATTAAAATGGAATGACAATATAATTTCTGATTTAAAAAGTCTTGACATTGATATCGTATTTAATGTATCCAGCATTGTTGAAACAGCTATTTTAGAAGAATTAGAGATACCTTATGTAGGGTCTGATCTTTTTGGATGCGTTATAGCAACCGATAAGGTTCTTACTAAAGATTTGTGGCTTAAAAAAGGATTACCAACATCACCTTATATTTTAGCAAGATCAAAAGAGGATTGTGAAATTTTTAAGAAAAACAAGCCATTTGATTATCCTTTATTTATAAAACCCTCTCAAGGGAGAGGAAGTTCTGGAATCGACGAATCCTCACTTATCTGTTCATATAACGAATTAATTAAAGGAGTTGAAAAAAGATTAAACACAATAAATCAACCTGTTCTTATTGAAAAATTTTTAAAAGGTAGGGAAATAACATGTGGAATTATTGGTAATGGAAATCAGATTAAAGCCTTACCTTTATTAGAAATAATACACAAGGAAAAGGAAAAATTCTTGACATTTAATAAAAAAGAGTTAGATGACGATAAATTCCAATGCCCTGCAAAATTAACTCCGAAACAGTCTAAAGAATTACAGAAATTAGCTATTTCAGCATTTCAAGCGATAAATCTTAGAGATTATGGTCGTGTAGACATGATCTTATCAGAAGAAGGTCCTTTTTTATTAGAAATAAATTGTTTTGCAGGATTAATGTGTACACCAAAAGATAAACCTCATAGTTACATGGGCTTTATGGCAATTGCAGAAAACAAAAAAAGTAGTGAATTCTTAGATGAAATTATAAAAGAAGCATTAAAAAGAATTGGATAACTTTCGTTCAAACTAAAAACAAATTGTATTATGTGAATTAAAATGCCAATACTTGAAATAAATTTGAGAAAAATTAGACATAACGCAAAATTATTAAAGAATCTTTTAACTCAGCGAAATGTATCTATTATTGGAATTACAAAACTTGTCTTAGGAAACCCTACTATTGCAATGACGTTGGTTCAAGGAGGAATAGAGTATTTAGGAGATTCACGAATTAACAATATTATTAAAATGAAAAAAAATAATATTAGAGCTCAATTTGTTTTAATTCGTATTCCAAGCATTACTGAAATTCCTCTTGTTGTTAAATACGCAAATTATAGCCTAAATTCAGAATTAAAGACCATAAGAATGCTTTCAAATGAAGCCGTTAAACAAAAAAAGATACATAATATAATTCTAATGGTAGATATGGGAGATTTAAGAGAAGGAATAAATATATTCAATATTGAATTTTTTGTCGAAGAGATTTTAAAACTAAAAAATATAAATTTAAGTGGAATTGGTACAAATTTCAAATGTTTTGGTGGTATCATCCCGACAGATGAAAATATGAATGAATTTTCAAAATTAGTCTTTCGGATCAAGGATAAATTTGAATTGGAATTAGAATTTGTTTCAGGAGGAAATTCTGCAAATTTTAACTGGTTTAAATCGTGTAAAAACATTGGTGAAATAAATAATTTTAGAATTGGGGAAGCCATGTTTCTAGGAAAAGAAACAATAAATTATGAACCAATTCCAAATCTATATACAGACGCTTTTAAGTTAATAACAGAGATTGTTGAGTTAAAACAAAGATCTGTAATCCCCAAAGGGATTATTGTATCAAATGCATTTGGGGAACGTGTCCAAACTTACCATAAAAAAATTAACAACGGTAAAAAAAGCGATATAATTAGAACACAAGCACTTTTAAATATAGGTAGACAAGATATTGCAGTAAAAGGATTAAATCCGAAAGAAAGTATTAATATTCTTGGAGCTTCAAGCGACTACTTAGTTGTAGATATAAGAGATAATCAATTTCAGATTGGACAAAAATTGCATTTTGATTTGAATTATGAAGCTCTTTTAAGAGCAATGACTAGTCCCTATATCCATAAGAAATTTATCGATATTTAAAATTCCATGGGTTTATGATTTAATTCTGAATGGTAACGAAACAAATTTCAAAAGAAGAAAATGAAAATATGAATTTTTTTTTTTCTTGTTAGGATAATTTTTAATTTATTAAAAAAAGTTCTAAAAAAAGCATCTAAATAATTGCAGAATTAAAATTTGGCTCTTATTCTATTTAAAAGACGCTTAATTTTAAATATTATAATAGATATAGTATGATAGGAAGAATTTTGCATTGAAACTTGAGACCGTATTAATTATCTAAATATTAGAATATTTTTTTGTATCCAATAAATTAGAGATATAACTAGAGCAACTGGTTATATACTGTTATTATTCGATCGAATTTTAATAATCACTACTCTGTTATTAAGTAAGTTTCTTTAATGCGTAGTTCAAATATTGTTTAAAGGGTGTTTTATTCAATAATGATGACTAACACATATTTAGAGAAAAAAAAAAATAAAAGAATTTTAACTGCATGTATAGGACAATGCGTTCATGTAGCTGGTACATATAATTTCATTCAAATTTCAAAACAGTTAGGTTATAATAATTTATTTTTAGGACCTGCTACCCCTATTTCAATTGTTATCGATCAAATTAAAAAGTATGACCCTAACATTGTAGGGTTAAGTTATCGTTTAACGGCAGACACTGTTAGACCTTTACTAAATGAATTTTTCAAAAGTTTTATAAAATTAGAAAAAAAACCAAAAAAATTATTTTTTGCGGGAACACCTGAAGTAGTTGAGATTGCAAGAAAATATGAAGGGATCGATGAATATTTTGTTGGAGGGGAATCGAAATTTGAATTAATTTCTATTTTGAGAAATGAGAAAGAAAAATCAGAAAGTAAAACAGAAATCCCTATGGACATAATTTCTCGAATACAATGGAAGAAACCTTATCCTGTAATTAGAGCGCACTTTGGATTACCTAATTTCAATGAAACAATAGAAGGAATAAAAAAAATTGCTAAAGCTAAAAAATATTAATTTTGCTTAACACTTGTTAATAATTGATGTTATACCAACCCCATTTTTTTATACCTCCTGCTATTTTGTTATTTAAATCAAATAAATTCAATATATTATATACCATCCAACT
>JAJISJ010000070.1 GCA_022848765.1 Thermoplasmatota archaeon | reverse complement strand
TACATTATCACCAATAGTCACATTATCAAATAGGATTGATGATTCAATATTTGATTTATTACCAATAATAACATCATCACCAAGTGAACAATTATTTATATAACCCTTTTGAACAATATTATCACCTAAAAAATTACTTAATTTTTTCTCCTTTAAAAGAAAAATATTAACATATAGATAACTACTAATACGGCCAATATCCATCCAATAACCATCAAATTTAAAACCAAAAAACCTACCCGTATTTTTTATAATATTAGAAAAAATCTCTTTCTCCATTGAAACAAATTTATTAGATTCAATATAATCTAAAACCTCAGGTTCTAATAAGTATGCTCCAGCATTAATATAATTTGAAGGAGCATCTTCCTGTTTAGGTTTTTCGACAAAACCAATGATATTTCCATCATCTTTAACGTCAACCACTCCAAACTCTGATACATTTTCAACAGGCCAAAGTGAAATGGTTGAAATTGATTTTTTTTTATTATGAAATCTAATCATTTCCTTTAGATTCAATGAACAAATAATATCACTATTTAATACAAAAAAACTATCAGTTATGTGTTTTTCAGCAAATTTAACAGCACCACCCGTGCCAAGTGGTTCAGGCTCATCATTTACAATAACTTCCTTACCAAAATCTGTTATTAAAAAAATATTTTTGAATTTGTTTTTTTCTATAATTTACAGCTAGAACAACTTTGTCAACACTACTCGGTAAAGATTCAATTAAATATGCAATCATTGGTTTGTTTAGTATAGGTAATAGAGATTTTGCTCTTGTATATGTTAACGGTTTTAACCTTGTACCAAAACCTCCTGCTAAAATTATTGCTTCCATAAATACTTCTCCAAATTTTATTGTAATGAAAAGTGTAATATTAACTCATTCTAATAAAATTTTATAATTTTTTTATAAAATATAAAAATATAAAGGAAAAACTTATAAATGCCTAAAAAGGTTTAATATTTGATTGAATGGGTGATGAAGAAAAAGATTATAATGATGATATAAGCAAAATGTTTTCTGATAAGAAAGACTTATCATCAGATGAAGAATTAGCCTTACATATAATTCATAAATTTAATATAGATAGAGATACAATAGAATCAATGCCTGCTTTTGAAGAAAAAACAAGGGCATTATTTGGAAAAGAAAAATAACCTCCCGATATTATTTTGAATATATCTATTTTTTTACGAAATACATATAAAACTTAACTAGGTTCGGAGGAGTGTAGGATTTTATGGAAGATATTGACAGGTTATATTCAGATAGAGCAGGAAAAATGAGAAAATCTGTGATCAGAGAATTACTTAAAGTTGCCCAGGATCCAGAGATAATTTCATTTGCGGGTGGTTTACCAAATCCGAAATCATTTCCATTACAGGATTTAGAAATAGTTGTCCAATCTGTTTTAAGAGGACATGGAAAAACAGCTTTACAATATGGGACAACTCAGGGCTACAAAGCACTAAGAGAATCAATTGCTGATAGAGCATATAAAGATGGAATTGAAATTACTGGGGATAATGTTATCATAACATCTGGTTCACAACAAGCTTTAGATACAATTGGAAAATTATTTTTAAATCCAGGGGATAATGCAATTGTAGGATTACCAACATATTTAGGGGGGATAAATGCTTTTAAAAGTTATGAAGGGAATCTAACAGGTATTCCTTTGGATAAAGATGGAATGATCATAGATTTACTAGAAGAAAACATAAAACAAATGTTGAATGAAAATATAATTCCAAAATTTATTTATGTTGTACCTACTTTTCAAAACCCAGCTGGAGTAATAATGTCAGAATCAAGGAGAAAAAAACTAGTTGATATCGCAAATGATTATGATTTGTTAATAATTGAAGATGATCCATATAGTAAATTGAATTATGATATGCCTCATATCAAACCAATTAAAGCATTTGATGATGAAGGTAGAGTAATTTTCATATCAACTTTCTCAAAAATATTAGCTCCTGGTTTTAGATTAGCATGGACTATAGCCTCAGAAAAACTAACAAGAAAAATGATAATAGCAAAACAAGCACTAGATTTATGTACAAATACCTTTACACAGTTCATAGCAAATGAGTTTATGAAAAGCGGATCGTTAGATCTTCATATACTTAAAATTTGTGAAATGTATAAACCAAAAAGAGATATAATGATAAACGCGATAGAAAAGTATTTTCCAGAAGGATATCAATGTATTAAACCTAAAGGAGGAATGTTTGCATGGGTTACATTACCTCAAGGAATTGATACAGAGATAATGTTTTTAGATGCTATAAAAATGAAAGTAGCATATGTACATGGGAAAGCCTTCCATGTTGATGGTGGTGGGGAGAGATCAATGAGACTTAACTTTTCATATTCATCAAACGAACAAATTGAAGAAGGAATCAGGAGATTAGGAAAAGTAATTGAAAAAAAACTAGAAACATTAACAATCTAAAAAATTTCATTATAAACATTTTAAATTAAGAATGATTATTATGAAAAAAAAATTATTAATAATGTTCATCATTATTTTTTTATCAAATATATTAATTGGCTGTGTTGATTTTATTAAAAATATTGAACAGGATCCAGTTTTATTAAAAGCAAATCCTTATATTGAGAAAATTGAGATAAATAATTCTGAACTTAGAAATTATTCATATTCAATTATAACTAGTTGTCAATCAAATAATAAGGAATGTCAGATTAATGCAATTTATCGTTATATCGTAGAAAATTTTGAATATATTGAAGATCCATTAAATATTGAATTAATAAAATCGCCAGATCAAACAATATATGATGGAGGTGGAGATTGTGAGGATCTATCAATTCTATTAAATTCATTATTAGAAAATATTGGAATTAAAACATTTCTAGTTATGAATGAAACACATGCATACTCATTAGCATATGATATTGAAACCTCACTCATGTGGAAAGAAATTGAAAAATCCTTCATAGAATTTGTTGAAAATAAATGGGGTGAAAAGATTAAACAAAACTATAACGAAAGTTTTTATTTACATGCAAATGAATTATGGTATTATGGTGGAAATGGCTCCAATTTTAATGAATACGTTGAATACATTAATATCACATACGATATAGAATCCGAAAGACCAATAGATATTTATTTAGTCCCATCTAAATCTGATTTTGAAAATTTATCTGAAAATATATTATTCTATCAATATGAAGAGTATGAGGAAAAAAATATTATTCAAACAAAAAACCAATTATCATATGGGGATCGATTTGGAGGCATAATTCTAAATAATAAAAATAGGAAGAAATCGAAAATAAATGTAAATATAACCTTATATTTACATCCTTCTTTTTATGAATATTATAAGAATAATAGCATCAAAAAATATATATTAAACGAAAGGAATTGTATTGTTCTGGATTGTACGGCCGGTGAATGGGGATACCCGGGCTATGATGCAGGAATTAAAGGAGAAAAAATTGCAATAAATCATATAACAAAAGAATATTTTTATCTAATTGATTCTTAATTTAAAACAATCATAGAAATATTTTTGATATTATTGAATTAGAAAATTAATTTCATTGATATAATATTTACCATTGAAAAATTGTACTTTTTTAAAAATAATTAGTAAAAAATTTAGTTATTGTACATAATTATATTTTATTTTACTAAGATATAATTCAGAAAATAATTAGAGATTTTATCTTAATTGATTTTAAATGGAAAAATATATAATATTATAAAACATTATTAAATAATAAAATTAAATATTTTAATGGAGGATTAAATATAAAAAAGAAAATAATAGGGTTTTTTACATGTATTTTACTAGTTACTAGTATGATATCCGTATCTGGAATGATTAATATTGATAATATACAAAAAAATTTATCCTTTAATTTTAACGATGCTGTAAAACCAAGAGATTTGCATAACATTTTAAATTATCCATGTAGTTCACCTGATCCTGGATTTTATGAAACTAGTGAATATATGATTGGAACTGTCGCCGTAGGAGTGATTTTACCTGAAAGTACTGGTGGTAGTAGTACTGAGGATTGGACAATATCGGAAGAAAATCAAGTAACAAATGAAATAACCTCAGCATTAACAACTTGGTGGAAAAACCAGAATACTAATGCTGGTATTAATTTTGTTTATGATTGGAATTATGCAGTTTCAACAACCTATGAACCAATTTCTGGAGCTTCTGTTTTTACAGATCCTTCTTGGGAGGCTACGTGGGTTAAGGATGTTATGAGTAGTATGGGATATAATAGTGGAGATGAATTTGCAAGGGTAAGAAATTATATTAATAATATAAGAACTACTAAGAATACTGATTGGGCATTCGCTGTTTTTGTT
>JAJISJ010000007.1 GCA_022848765.1 Thermoplasmatota archaeon | reverse complement strand
ATAGGAATATGTTTTTTCATTTTAGAAAAACCACAATAATAATAGAATTTATCTTGTCCTGGCTCACTAATCAATCCAATCCAATTTATACCTTTTGATATACAATGATCTACAAGATGATTAACTAATTTTTTTCCTAATCCTTGACCTCGATAATCTTCTATTATAACAAGATCTTGAATATATGCATCTGACACTCCATCAGAAATTAATCTCCCCATTCCAATCGCTTTACCTTCATCCTTTTTAATTACGACAGCAAATTTATAACTACCTTTTATTAAAAATTTTATTGTAGCAGAATCATAATTATCTTTCCACCAATTACCTGCTTTATATAGACTTACAATTTCATTTTCATCCCAATCATCAACAAATTTTATTTCAATATTAGAATAATCTTTTTGCATTTTAACCATGAAATATTATTAGCATGTTAAACTAAATAAGAATTAGCAAGTTAATACAATAAAAAATTAACAAGAACTATGTTCAATAGCTTCTCTTGGACAGGCCGATACACATGCACAACATTCAATGCATTCTCCAATATCTTTTGCAATAGCTTTACCGTCCACTAATTCAAATATATCAACAGGACAAGATGTAACACATTCACCTGCACCATTACATTTATCATAATCAATTGTTATTTTAATTTCTCCATCTTCAAAATCTTTTTTCATGTCCTTTAAAACCTCCTATAATATTTTAACAATTAACTAAACACACCATTTTAAGTTTTTTCATTAATTAATCTTAATTCTTTCTTTGCAATCTCTCGTAAATCAATTTTCTTAATTTTCCCACTCGCAGTCATGGGAAAATTATCGCAAAATATAATAAATTTAGGTATTTTAAAACGGGAAATGCCATCTTTACAAAAATCATGAATTTCGTCTTCAATTAATGAAACATCTTTAATGGGTTTTATGAATGCACAAATTTCTTCCCCATATTTTTTACTTGGAACACCAACTATTGAGACATCCTGAATTTTTTCATTAGTAAAAAGAAATTCCTCAATTTCGCGAGGGTAAACATTTTCACCACCTCTTATAATCATATCATCAATTCTCCCCAAAATATGAAAATAACCCTCTTCATCCACCTTTGCTAAATCTTTAGTATATATCCAACCATCACGAATAACATCCATTGTTTCACTTGACATTTTATAATAACCATTCATAACACTATAACCTTTCGCAATCAGTTCCCCCGGGACATCTGGAGGTAATTCCATACCATTTTTTGGATCAATGATTTTAATATCAATATTTGGAAGAGGTTTACCAACTGTTTCAACTCTTTTTGCAATTGGATCATGCCGATTTGTTTGTGTAAGAACAGGTGAAGTTTCTGTAAGACCATAGCAAATAGTAATCTCCTTCAAATTCATTTTACTAATTGTGTTAACCATTACTTCAATTGGACAGGATGATCCAGCCATAATACCTGTCCTAAGGGTTTTTAGATCATATTTATCAAAATTAGGGTGATTTAACTCAGAAATAAACATTGTAGGAACCCCTTGTAATACAGTACATTTCTCTTTTTCAACTGTTCTTAATACTTCTTCAGCTTCAAAGATCTCAATAGGTACCATCGTCGATCCATGAACAACACAATTAAGAGTCGATAAAACACACCCAAAACAATGAAAAAAGGGTACAGGTATACACATTCTATCTAGATATGTCAAACCCATTGTTTTCCCCACGAAATATGCATTATTAATTATATTATAATGGCTAAGCATTACACCTTTGGGAAAACCTGTTGTCCCTGAAGTATATTGCATATTTATTGTGTCATTATAATGTAAAGATTTCATTCTTATTTCAAATTTTTCATCAGAAATATTTTTTCCTAATAATAATAGATCTCTATAGTTCATCATACCATCATATTTTTTATCACCTAAAAATACAATATTTTTTAAAAAGGGAAGTTTATCTGTTTTAATATCACCATCTAAAAAATTAATTAAATCTGGAATAATTTTATTCACCATGTTTACATAATTAACACCCTTAAATCCATGTGTTAGAAATAGAATTTTAGCATCAGATTGTTTAAGTAAATATTCAAGTTCAAAAGATTTATAATAAGTATTAACAGTAACAAGTACAGCTCCGATTTTAGCAGATGCAAATTGTAAAAAAATCCATTCAGGGAGATTATTAGCCCATACAGCAATATGATCTCCTCTTTTTATTCCTATATCCATTAAACTTTTCGCTAAATTATTACAATACTCATTAAATTTAAAATATGATAAAATTAAATTGCGATTTGTATAGACTAATGCATCGTTATCCGGAAATAAATTCACTGTTTCTTCTAATATCTCACCAATGGTTTTTGTAATCATTTATTCTCCCTTAAATATTTTAAAAATTTTCTTTTAATCAATACTGTAATAAACTACAAATTGGGTAACTAAATTCATCTAATAAACATTATGAAAATAAATAAGAAAAAACCATTAAAAATAAAAATCACAATTAAAAAATATGAATAATATTGGTAAAATTTAAACATATTACAACAATTACCTTCTTAAAATGGAATATATCTCTGGAGAAATTCTTACAGAAAATGGTTTTAAAAAAGGATACATAGGTTTAGATAAAGGAAAAATAATTGAGTTTGGAAGAGAAAAACCAAAAGAGAAGCCAATCGCAAACGGTTTTATTATTCCAACATTAATCAATTCTCACACGCACATTGGAGATTATTTCATCAAGGAATTAAATATAAAACTACCAAATAACATTGAAAAATTGGTTGCTCCACCAAAAGGAATAAAACATAAATTACTAAAAGAAACTTCGGAAAAGGAAATAATCAATGGAATGAAAGAATCTATTAATATAATGTCAAAATCAGGAATATCAAAATTCTATGATTTCAGAGAAAATGGGATCTCAGGAATACAACAATTAAAAGAAGCAATATATGATCATGAAGATATTTCATCATTAATATTATCAAGACCAAATCATCTAAGATATCATAAAGAGGAAATAAAAACATTATTAGAAAATTCCCAAGGGATAGGTCTTAGTAGTATAACTGATTGGGATTATTCAGAAATATTAAAAATTGCAAAATATACAAAAATAAAAAATAAAATTTTTGCTATACATGCTAGTGAGAGAATAAGAGAAAACATTGATCTCATCCTTGATTTAAAACCTGATTTTTTAATACATATGAATTATGCCACAGAATCAGATCTTATAAGAGTAAAAGAAAATAATATTTCTATTGCAATATGCCCTCGTTCAAATAAATTTTTCAAATTAAAAACAAACTTTACAAATATGGAAAAATTAGACATTAATTTAATGCTTGGAACAGATAATGCAATGTTAAATTCCCCCAACATATTTACTGAATTAGCTTATTTTAAAAAAATTAGTAAAACACATTCTATTGAAAAGCTATTAAATATGATAACTTATAATCCTAGGAAAGCTTTAAATCTTGATTACAATATTCTCGACCTCAAATTACCAAAGGAGTTTATAGTTTTAGATAATAAAACTCTTAAAATAATATATGCCCCCATCCACTCATGAGGAGATAAAAAATGATAATTGAAGATGTAATGTCAACTAATTTAATCGTTGGATATGTACCAGGTTCTATAAAAGATGCCTTAGAAACTCTAGCTAAAAATAATGTCTCTGGAATGCCAATTTTAAAAAAAAATACTAATAATGTTGTTGGAGTTATAACAAGGACAGATATTTTTAAAAATTCTGATGAAGATCAAATTGCTTTGGTAATGAATGAAGATTTTCATTATATAAAAAAGGATCAGGATATTAGTGATGCTGCAAAATTATTATTTGAAAATAGAATACATGGTTTACCAGTTATTAATAATAAAAAAAATCTTGTCGGTATTATTAGTCCAAAAGATATAATTAAAAAAATGTTATTAAAAAATGATTGTAGTATAAACCAGTATTTTTCAAATTTAGTAGTCCCAATTTATGAGAATACCCCTATTAACATTGTCATGGAGATTATAAGCATAACAAATGAAAATGCATTACCGATTTTAAATGAAAAACTTCTACTCACAGGTATAATATCAGATGGAGATCTATTTAAACTCAGCACAATACAGGAAGGAATTGAACATTCAAATATTGGATTAGGAGACGATGAAGATCAATGGACATGGGAGGGAATTAGAGATACAGTAAGATTATATTACTCAACCACTCATGTGACTTTACCATCTATTGCTGTAAAAGATGTTATGATTACAGATATTAAAAAAGTAACAAAAAATACACCTATTAATGAGGTTGCAAATATAATGATAAAAAATGATGTCAGCCATATCCCAATAGTAAATGCAGATGATAGGCTTGTTGGAATGGTAAGTGATATTGATCTAATGGCATGTATATTTTAAATCCTATTAAACAATTCTTATTTTAAAATTAAGGAGAACTCACAACTATGCCACTTGATGTTTATGATAAACTTATGATGCTAGCAAAGAGAAGGGGATTTATTTACCCCTCTTTTGAAATATATGGAGGTTCTGCAGGTTTCTATGATTATGGACCGCTTGGATCAAGATTAAAAGAAAATATTGAAAATTTATGGAGAAAATTTTACATATTAAAAGATAATTGTATCGAAATTAGTACACCAACCATCACTTTATATGAAGTCTTAAAAGCCTCGGGTCATGTTGAAGAATTTACAGATCTAACTGTAGATTGTAAAAAATGTAAACAATCATTCAAACTAGAAGAAATAATTAAAGAAAATATTTCGATTGAAAAAGCTATAAAAAACAACGAAATAACATGTCCAAAATGTAAATCAAAATTAAAAAATCCTTATCCTGTAAACCTTATGTTTTCAACCAAAATTGGAATCGGTCAAGGAAGAGATGCTTTTTTAAGACCAGAAACAGCTCAAGGAATTTTCATCGATTTTCATCTCCTATATAGATATAAAAGAGAAAAACTACCTTTTGGGGTTATACAAATCGGAAAAGGCTATCGTAACGAAGTGTCACCGCGACAAGGAATAATAAGATTAAGAGAATTCTCAATGGCTGAAGCAGAAATTTTTTTTGATCCAAAAGATAAAAACCATTCGAATTTTAATAGTTTTAAAGATAAGGAATTATATTTATATGATAATGAAAAAGAAAAAAAATATTCTTTAGAAAAAGCTGTTAATGATAAAATAATCAATAATCAAGCTCTTGCATATTATATGTATCTAACGCAGGAATTTCTAATATCTGCAGGTGTCGATCTTAAAAAATTTAGATTTAGAAAACATGCAGAAAATGAGCTTGCACATTATGCTGAAGAATGCTGGGATGCAGAGTTATATAGTGAACGTTTCGGTTGGATAGAATGTGTCGGAATAGCTGATAGATCAGCATACGATCTTAATTCACATATTAAAAAATCAGGGACAGACATGTATGCAACAAGAAAATATGATAAACCAAAAATTGTTGAAATAAAAAAAATTATTCCAAAAATGGCAGAATTAGGGCCATTATTTAAGAAAAAAGCAGGTGAAATCAAAATAATTCTTGAAAACATGGAAGTAAAAAGATTAGACAAAATATTGGTTAAAATTGATGGAAAAACTATTGAAATTCCTGAAAAATGTTATAGTATTGTTGAAAAAAAGGAAAAACAAACAGGCGAAAAATTCGTACCTCATGTTATTGAACCTTCATATGGGATAGATAGAATATTATATTGCATACTTGAACATAATTATATTGAAAAAAGGAAAAAAGATGAAGATTATAGAATTTTAAAATTAAACCCAATTATATCCCCAATTAAAGTAGGTGTATTACCTTTAATTAATGACAATAGATTATATAAAATAGCAAAAGAAATAGATTTTTTATTACGAGACTCGGGAATTGAAACATATTATGATGATAAAGGTACCATAGGGAGAAGATATGCTAGGATGGATGAAGTTGGAACTCCATTTTGTATAACTGTTGATCATGATTCTATTGAGGATGATTCCGTAACAATAAGATATCGAGACTCAGCAAAACAGGATAGAATAAAAATAAATGAGATAAAAAATATCTTAAAAGAAAAGATTATGAATTAAATTTACTTAAAATAATTCAAAGTTGAATCTAAAATTTCTAATGCTTCATCAATTTCTTCCTCTGAAATTATTAAAGGAGGACGAAATCTAATTGTTTTTTCACCACAACCAAGAACAACTAAATCATTGGAATATATTTTATTTCTCAATTCATCTCTTAATTCTGATGTTTTTAAATCAAAAGCACACATTAATCCTCTTCCACGAGCATTTGATATTATATTTGAATATTTTTCACCAAGATGTTCTATACCTTCTAAAAGTCGTTTACCTTGAATTCTTGCGTTGTCAATTAAATTCTCTTCATCAATAATCTCAAGATATTTTTGACATCTTACCATATCTGTAAGATTTCCACCCCAGGTTGAATTTAATCTACTAGAAACATTAAAAACATTATCTTTTATCTCATCAACTCTATTATTCACCATTATTCCACATACTTGTGTTTTTTTACCAAAAGCAACAATATCTGGTTTAAAATCAAAATGTTCATAAGCCCACATTTTTCCAGTTAATCCAACACCAGACTGCACTTCATCAAGAATTAACATTATTCCATATTCATCACAAATATTTCTTAATTGAATAAAAAAATCATTTCTAAAATGATTATCACCACCTTCTCCTTGAATAGGTTCGATTATAAGAGCAGCAATATCATAAGGATTCTCTCTAATAGCATTTTTAATTTCATAGATTGCTTGTTGTTCAAGATTTTCAACGTTTTTAATATTCTCAGAATTTAAAGGAAAAGTAATCTTAGGATTAATAATTCTAGGCCAATTGAATTTTGTAAAATATCTAATTTTATCAAGATTAAAAGTGTTCGTTAAAGATAACGTATATCCGGTTCTTCCATGGAAAGCTTCTTTAAAATGAATTACCTGTTTACCACTGTTTTTACTTTTACCATCTTCAATGTTTTTTCTAATTTTCCAGTCAAAAGCTGTTTTTAATCCGTTTTCAATCGCTAAAGCTCCACCACTAACAAAAAAAAGGTGTTTAAAATAATCTGGAACAGCATATTTTGAAAAAGTATCAACAAATTCTGCCATCTCAACAGTATAAAGATCAGAATTTGTAGGTTTGTTAACAGAAATTTCTCCTATCTTTTTAATAAATTCTTGAGTAGTTAATTTTGGATGGTTACAACCAAGAGGTGCTGAAGCAAAAAAAGAGAAACAATCAAGTAAAAATTTATCATTTCGAGAATCATATACTCGACATCCATAACTTTTTTTTAAATCTAATACTAAATCAAATCCATCAGTCATCATATATTTAGATAGAGTCTTATGGACATTTTTTGGATTAATTGTCATATATTATTTTCACCTTTTAAAATTTAAATCAAACATTATCTAAAAGTCGTATAAGTACTCCTTATAAAATTATATCGGTAGATAATTATATCTTAAATAATAGCAATAATCAATAATAACTTTTAAATTAATTTTAATATTGAAAAATGGACATCAATATTTCGAATTAATCTCAAAAAATTAATCAAATTATTGTTTATCTTAGGTGTTGTTAAGGAAACTTGTATGTAATAATTATCCCCACTAGATTCCATATTTACAATCTTTATTCCACCAATAAAATCTTCTCCTTTTTCACTAGGAGCAGTTACTTTTACTTCCACATTTACTAAATCTTCTTCAGGAGATAAATCCAATCCTTCCGATGGAGTAAATGTCCATTCACCCCAATCAGGGTGAGATTCAATATTCCAATCAAGTAATGATTCTGCGCCCCCAATATTTTCAACAGTGAAGTTACCATATAATGTTTCACCTGGCGATACATCAATCCAATTTAGTTTTCCATTACAATTTAAATCAGGCCCATTTTCATTTTTAAGAATATCTACTATCACACCTTCTATAACCGTTAAACCATATGGAATTTCATCTGGTAATAAATACCATGCATCATTTGGTCCACCCCATCCAAAGTTTAAATGATAATATTCATTAGTATTATATCCATCAATAACTAAATTATGTCCTGAATCCCATGCAGGAGTTACAACTGCAAGATGCACGGGTAGAGCTTGTTTAATATATTGCGATATTTTCTCATATAAAGATGGATCATCATTTTCCAATAATTCAATATTGTCACAATTGAATTTAATATAGGCATCATATGCTTGATTTACGCCAAAAGTACCCGAACCTTCAGGGGAATAAACTTGTTTTGCAGCAACTCCACATGCAAAATTTAAAGCTGCCTTATCTTCTTCAGTAATTATTATTTCATTCTCATAATGATCATTTAATGTTGATAGATATTCATTTAATTCTAAAAATGAAGGAAAATCATATTCTTCATGATCATTGTCAATCCAAAATCTATTGATATAATTATGATAATAATCATCAGTATCATTAAAAAGGACATTATTTATTGTTTTATGATAATTTAATATCTGAGACATAGTAACAGCAGGACACCCTGCAACACTTCTCATACCGCTATTAGAACCAATGGGACAAAAATCATTATATGGACTATTTTGATCCCAAGTTGTCAGAACCCACCCCCCTGTAGGAGTTGTACCTTCTGGGGGCCATTGTTCAAAATTGATATTTAAAATTTCATTATATTCCTCATTCAAATAACTATTCCATTTTGCTTCTCTTTCATTAATAATATAATCTGGAATTTTATCAATATTATTTAAACGAAGTTTAATATCTGTTTTTAACAAATCAAAAAAAACTTTGTTATCTTTAATTTCAAAATTATTATTAAATGAATATGCAATTATTGGAGGTAATTCATAATTAGAGGTTATTACAATAAATCCTTGTGGGTTTAAATAAAAAATATAAAACAATACTTTATCAGTATCATCATCAATTATCATATCATAATTTTCAATAAAATAAAAATTAGATTTATCTAATTCAATTAATTTACAATTTGCTATTTTATTAGCAGTTTCAAAATCAATTTTTTTATTATGAATCTCTCTAAATGATAATTTATTATTATATGTTGCATGAACAAAACTAACACTAAATAACATTGCAATGAAAATAAAAATAACTAATTTTTTAATTAAAACTCTATTCATTTTTATCAAATACCCCATATATAATAACAAATATTGGAATATAAAATTTCTGCCATATATAAAAAAAAAAAGGAAAAAAGATATAAAGTTATTAAATTATTTATTCAAGATTTACGCTTTTAATTTCACTAATGTCATCTAGATTATTCATTTTAATCATTTTATTTGAAATTGTATACAAAATATCATCAATATATAAAGATCTCATAATAGATAAATCATAATTTGGATAAAAACCTGATTTAAAATAATCATCATCATCCATATGAGTTATTCTACCCTCCAATTGAAATCCCTTTTCAACAGATAAATGATAAACAAATGCACCTTGAAATGTATATTCTCCATAGACACTACCAGTGTTATTATCGTATTTCTCTTTAATCTCATCATCAATTTCATATAAAGTAACTGGAATTACCAGTAATTCTTTGTTTTTATCAAATAAAAAAGCTTTATGATCATGCAATGCGGGACTATCTGTTCCTCGATCGCCAATTATTATCTTAGATACTTCTTTTGGATTATCAAAATCTGAAACATCAAATAATGCAATTTTTATTCCCTGATACCATGCAAAATCTAAATTCCTCCATTCTTCTTCATCTTCTAAGGCTTCAACTGTATCTTTACCAATTCCTATTATATGATTTTCATCGTATGGATGCAAATAATCAGAATATCCAGGTATTTTTAATTTACCAAGAATTTCTGGATTATAAGGATCAGAAAGATCAATTGTAAAAAATGGATCGATTTTCTTAAATGTGACAAGATATAATTTCTCACCCATAAATCTTGCTGAATAAATTTGTTCACCCGGCGCAATACCTTCAATTTCTGAAATTTTTTCTAAATTTTCATCAAGAATATAGACACTACTACTTGATTGAATATCACTACTCCAAACATACCCGACTGTTGTTGTTATCCTAAAGAAATTCTTATATTCATCCATCGAGAATTGATTTAAAATATGCCCTGGAACTTCTCCTTGCGCATTATATGATATTTCTCCTTTATTTATTGAAATCTTATGAATAATTGTAGTCTCTGTATTCTCATTTGAATTACTTTCCAACATATAGAAAGGTCTATGATATTTTAAACTTGTAATATATATATTATTTTTTGATACATACATATTTTGAGAATCAGATAATAAAAAACTTTTTTGAGAAAATTCATCATTAAAAATATTAATAGCTAAAACATGTGTCATCAAATCGATTTTTTCTGGTATGTCAACATAATAAATATCATTAGCTAGAATATCTCTTGATTCGTTATTGATTGTAATTTTTGGGATAATAAGGGATTCATTATCATCTATAACATTATAGATTTCATAAGAATACTCCGAAACAATTACATATACATATTCATCAATCATTCTTGAATCAAAATACCATCCATCAATTTCAATATCTTTACATAATTCAGGGTTAGTTTTATCAGCTATATCGTAGATATAAATAATAGTACTTGATGACCCACCCCACCAATAATCAACATAATATTCATAATAATAATCATATGAAGAACAAAAAACAACTAAACGATCCTCATTAATAAAAAAATTACTAGCATAGATATCATCTGAAAAAGAAATTTCTGATAATATTCTTACATCATTAGAAGGATAAGCTTTTATAATATATAACTTTGAATTTGCAAGGACGTATATATAAGATCCATCAGTTTTTACTATATCCGGTTCATCAACACCTTCTACTTGAATATTAGTTTCAGAATAATCAGTACTTCCACCATCTACAGTATTACTATTTGTACTCTCAGGAGCTCCTGTTTTTGAAATACTAAATACTCGTCCATCTTCATAATAATTCCAATCTGAATAATTATTATAGTTATCTTTTAAAAATAAAAGTAAATCATCATAAGATGAAAAATTATCAATTTCATATGTAAATTCACCCGCACTTATTGGAAAAAAAATAAAAGCTGCAGAAAAACTTGCGATAATTAGTAATCCAATAATAAAAAATCCTTTTAATTTAAATTCATTTTCTTTCATTTCAATCATCTCAATATATGCTAAATATAATTTAAATACTGTTTGAAAACATTTGGAAAATACCAAACATTAGTTATCTAATAAAAAATTTTTATATTTTATACTTATCTACTCAAATAAAATTTTTAAATATGGAAAAAATTCAATAATTCTTCCAATAAAAATTTTCATTAAATTATTATCTAATTGTTTATTACTTGGCATACTTATCTCCAGTGTTCCCCAATAACTTTCAACATCTAGATTATCCCTGGATTTAGCTCTTAAAACATAATCTCCTTTTTCGTTCCATGTATGATTAAAATATATACTTTCACCAGATTCATATGGCCCAATCCATTCTTCATTTTCACCATCACCCCACTCAATAAAATAGAATACATAACTTCCTTCAGGATCATTTGAAACAAATGAATATTCATATTCATCTTCGACATTACCAGTTGTTGATCCATCTATATTTGGGATTGTTGGCGGTTCATTGAATTCTAATCCAACAACAATTCTTTCAAGTGTACTAAAATCACCCCAACCATATTCTGGATTATTACCTCGAACTCTGTAAAAATAAATTCCATCAGATTTATCCAATATTTCAAAGAAATTATCATTTAAAGACTCTGATAATATTGTTATTTTACTAAAATTTGCAATTGGAAATATGTCATCAACATAGAATCCATTTCCATGTGTATTTTCATCAGTGGAATATCTAAATCTTAAAAAAATTGATTCTCCTTGATATTCTTCAAGTCTATAATTTTTAAAAATCCATTCATCAGATGTACCCGTAAAGGTATCAATTACATCATAAAATCTACCATCTTTACTAGCCTCAAAAAAAGCCATATCATAATATTCTTCAATATCAAACTTACACCAAAAAGAAATGGACGTATCATATGAAATTGGTAAAGGATAAACTGTTGTCATAGAAGATACTTTATTATTTAAAAGATGTGATTGATAGCTATTTCCACCAGAATAAGATACACTATCTGAAATAATAAATCCCTCTAAATTCCATAAATCAAACTCATCTTCACAGTCATCTAAAACAATTTCAAGTTCATCTAATTCATCAATTTGAAAATATTCTACATTTGCATCTGGATTCTTCTGAACCCAATTTATAATATAATTGCCATCATCACTAAATGAAAGATCATTAATTATAGGTGGCATTACCCTTGGAGTTAAATTAGAAATATTCTCAGCTTCTTGAAGTAAATACAAAGCTCCATCATAGTTTTCATCACATACTTGCTCTAAGACATCTGGTGAAGGATGAAACGATTCGCAAGCTTCAATTGTAAAAGGAAATATTTGTCTGCCCAAGACATAATGGCCATATCCATATACCCAATCGACTGTATCTCCTGTTGTGGGATACAATCCTGAAGCTTGAGTTGGAGTATAAATTCCATCTCCATCTTGAGTGGTAATTCGTGTTGCTATCTCAGTTCCAACCTCTGTTAAATAATAATCATCTGGAGCTTGAACATTTTTTGAATACCCCCAAGGCCACAACACTAATTCACCTGAAGTATGCCAACTAATAACAGCACAAATATCATTTTCAATAATCAAATCTCTTATTGCCTGAGATTCAGATTCTGTAAATTGATTAATTCCACAAAAAAGTTCATCTGATGGATTATGACTCATCCCAGTTGATCCCCACATTCCTAAATCATCTCCATTACAAGAACCAGCATAATTACGATTTAAATCTACTCCATAAGTCCCAAACTCTGGAAAATAAAATCTATTTTTTCTCCACCATCTATTTCCATTATTAAGATCATGATCATAATAATATCCATCAGGATTTACACACACAACTATCCAAATTCTTCTATTATTTACAATATTAGTTATATTGTCATCAAATCCATAATTTGAAGTTAACTCATCAGCAACATTTAGACATATCTCCATCGTTGGCCACTCACGTGCATGATGTACTCCTGTAAATAAAACACCGGGTTCTCCCTCCTCAATACCAGGATTATCGCTTATTTCTAGGCACCAAATATTTCTACCTTCATAGCTACTACCAATGCTAAACAATCTTGTTATATCAGAATAATTATTATTTATACCATTTAATATTTGTTCCATTTCTAAAAAAGTATGATAATCATCAGCTGTTAATACATTTGAAACATCAAAATCAACAATTGAATAGGATAAATTATCATCTGAAAGTTTAAATAATTCAGATTTTGTAAATAAAACATCGATATATTCACCTGGAGAACCTCCAAGAATATCAGAGTTCTTTGGAATATAAATATTATCATTCTCATAATGAATCCTTACAACAACTCTATTTGATAGCAAATCATTATTTCTAATAGATTCAATATTTACCATTGGTTCTTCATTATAAAAAAATGATAATCCAGATACAGGTAAAATTGTGAGATAGAGTAATATCACTATTAAAATACAAGTTATTTTTTTCATGAATCATCTCTATCCTTTTTTATTGATATCCGCCAACTTGTAAACTTGGATCACCCATTAATGTCAATTCTTGAACTGTTTTACAATCCAAATTATAATTCATGGGTGGATGCTGATTTATATAATCTATCTGAGTTGCAGTATACGCTTGACCAAGGATTGTATAATTATTTAAACCATAATTTTTAAAGAAATTCACATTAAAATAACCAGAATAAAATTGAGTGCAATCAGGAATGCCATCTTCATCATAATCACCAACGGCAAACCAATCTAAGCCTGCAAATGCCATTGTAGCTATAGCTCCGCCATTTCTTAAACTAGTTAATTTCCAAGCCCAACATTTTGGAAGCCATTCCATACTATAAAATTTATATGGGGCCCCAAAGAAATAGCCTCTCAATCCATATTGTAAAATACCACTAAAAATGTTAAAGATACTTACATTGAATTGACCATTATGACAACCACCTACTACAGTTACAGGGAGTTTATCACCATTTGAAATTTTTGACATATCATTAGTTCCTAATCCAGTTATCCAAGAATCATTATTTGGAGGATGAGTGCCAAAAGTCTGAGGGTTTCCATGCCCATCAAAAAATAAAAAACCACCCCCATTAGAAATAGCATTAATGACATCATCTGGACCAGTGAAAGTACCAAGCGAAGTCCATATTTTAATATCTTCAAAACCAGCCATATATTCTAATGCCTTTGCATTTTCTTCTTCACCTTCATAATATTGATCTCCAGGAGAAGAATCCCCACCAACAACAATCATACGATTAAACCACTCAGCGCCATTGGTTGAGGTTTCATACGTAATAATTTTATCAACCATAATATCTACATCAAACGAGTTTATACAAGGGAGACGGCCCAGATATACATCAGGATAACAATCAATTATATCTTTTCTAAATCCCCTCCATTCAGCAAAAATATCATTATCATTCGAATCCCAATCCTCAAAAACAATTTCCTCATTTTCATATTTGTAAATATCTGCAAAATATAGATCAGCTAAATAGGACGATTCACCACCATCATTAAGATTCGAATATCTAACAGGAATCCACCAAATTTCTTCTAAGATTCCCCCATATCTACCACCAACTAATAAAACATATTCTATACCCCAATTTTCAATTGCTTCTTTTATAAAATACTTCATTTGTTCAGCACAATCTCTACCTTGAGCTGGGAAGTATGTCTCACCAGTAATATCATTTGCTTCATCAATTAATATTGTTTTAATTCCATTTTGATTCTTATGTTCAACTAACGGTTGAAGATTATCTAAAAATTTTGTTGGCGATATAATGATCATATCATATTCATCGGGATATGATATTTGATTTTTTGGTGGATCAAATGTAACAACTATTTCATAATCTTTGTAAAAAAATATTAAATTTACATCTGGTATATATTGAACCGGAAAACATCTAAGAGTAAGAAATATAGTGTGTTCACCATTCTCAATTCCCACACCAATATTATAATCATAATTATTTAGAGGATATTTTTCATAATTAGTTATATCATCTTGAATATTAGTGTATAATATTTTTCCATCCTTAATCGTTTGAGGTTGTGGTGTGATTATTATTTTATTTTCCAAAGAATAAATATTTTTTTCACTGCATGATATTTCAATATTTTTAATTTTTGTTCCAATAGGAAATCTATAATTTTCAATATAACAAGGTAATAAAGGCAAACCTGGTATGTTCAAATTTGTATTTATTCCTTCAATTTGTATTATATCAAAATTATTTTTTTGTATTATTTTTGGTTCATTAAATGAGATTAATATACTTTTTTCATAATATTTATTATTATTTTCAGAACTAACAATTACCCCCAAACTACTAAATAATAATATTATAACTATTAAAATCGATAATATTTTACTCATATTTTTATCACCCCTTTATAATATAATATGAATAAAACTAATATAAATATTTGGTACAAAATTAAAATGAATTATAAAAAAAATATCAGACTTAGTCTATAATCTTTTTCTCATCAATAAATTTAATACCAACTTGGTCAAGTTCATCCAAAATTGGATCGTAGATTTCTGGTATAACTGGAATATAAACACCATTTAACATAATTTCTTCATTTAATATCATTTTAACTGCTATTGCAGCAGGTAAAGCAACTGTACGTGAAATCGCTGAATCTCCACCATGCACCCCATAATCCACTAAAGTTGAAGTAATATATTCACTGTTTTGTAATTTTTTAACAATGAACTCATGATGCATAACAATCATATCTCTTTCATTCTCACCTAAAAACATCTTTCTAAGAGTTAACACATTAAAATAATCTAAAGCATTATTTTTATCTTCAGGTAAATATTCATCTCCAAATAACCCTAACCATTCAAATCTCTTAACCACTGTAGAATAAATTGATAAATTCAGGAAATCAGAAGTTGATTTTGCCAAATCAGAAGTTGAATTAGTACCTATAAGAAACCTAGTTAAATCTCCATAAGTTCTACCCTTAAAATCTCCTAATGGTTTTTCATTCAACCAACCAAGTTTTACAATATTTCTCATAGTTTCACACCAACCTGTCATCCTAAAAGTACCCCTATAAACTGTTTTTGCATCATCTAAACCATAAATATCCTTATACGGGATAGAATTTCTGTTAGGATAATTTTCAAATGATCCAACTCCAGGGACATCTTGAATAGAATAATTTTCAAACAATTTTTCGCCAGGAATTGAAATAATTTCATCATCCTGCAACCATTTTGAGGGATTTAAAGAAGCTAAAAGAACTCCCCGAGGCGACCAAGAAAATTTATACCCCAAAGGATTATTATTTGCCTCATGAGAAGGTAGAGCACCAGTTGTAGATCTAAAACTAACAACTTTCCCACCCTCTTTCTCAACATTATGAATTACTCGCATTGCTGACATGTGATCAATACCTGGATCGAGTCCACATTCATTTAAAAGAATAACGCCAGCATCTTTAGCATCATTATCTAATTCTTTCATCTCATCACTAACATAAGATGTTGTGACAAGATGTTTTTTATGCTTGAGACAATATTTTGCAACCTTAACATGGTACATATATGGTAAAAGACTAACCGTTAAATCAGATTCTTTGATTAATTTTTCCAACATATCATTATCTTCAGAGTTTATTGATAAAGCCTCACCATCAGGATGACCATCTATAATATTCTCAGCTTTACTAACAGTTCTACTAGCCATTACAACAAAAAAATCAGGTTGATCTAACAAATATCTAACTAAAGGTTTCGATACCAATCCAGCACCAAGAACTAAAATCTTTTTCATATAATAAATCCCCTATCAAATAATTTTAAATTATTTCTCGCGAATTGAATTTAATTATAAATATTTACCTATGTATTCATAATCAGGTGTAAATTCACCATGATATAATACCACAGCTCTCTTAATTTCAGAAGGTAAATCATTATCAACAAAATCTTTTGAATAATCAGATTTAACAATTTTTTCAATAAAATTAAAAAGAGAATTACTGAATTCATTCGAGGATTCTATAGGAAGTTCACATGGAAGATTGTCAACTCCCATTATAATAATTCCTTTGCCAGCAATACCATCTATAACGGAATTTGTTTTTGGATTATAACTAAAGGAAGGCATATCTGAAGAGGTAGATTTTTCAGTGAATTCAATTGCACCATTAATATCGATACTAATATCGCCAATAACTATTAATTTTATTTTATTGAAATTTTTCTTTATATAACCCTTTGTTATAAGACGAGGATATCTCGAATCCCAATAAATACAATTCACCAGAATTGTAAGATGAGGGATATATTTTTCAAATTTTGATTTATAGTTTTCTGGATTATTATAGTAATCCTGAAGCTCAAAAACATTTCCTTTAAAAATGGGTTCAACCATATCATCTTCTTTAAAAATCACCTTATAAATACATTTATTTGAAGGTTTATCAATAATGTCCTTAATATTTTCGGGAGATATTTCCTCAACTGGTAATATATCTAATATCTCTTGCGCACCTTTTGATACATGACCATAACCTGCAAATCCAACAATAAAAGGACATAAAAACTCAGGAATACCCTCCTCATTTATTTTTTCTCTAATCTCCATAAAATGATTTTTTACATCATCAAGATTATAATAATTGACTGTTTTTTTAATTACATTAAAAGGAGTTTCAATATTTTTAATTTTCATTCTTTGCCCAAATGACCATAAAGTATCAATCATACCTGCAAGACCAGCATATCTTCCAAAAAAAACAATACGAAATCCTTTATCATTAGTTATTTTTTCATAATCAATCAAATTACATTTCAAATCCATCATTTTCTTCAACATAGGCATATTATATTTTTGACCTTTTATTGTATGAGAAAAAAAAACATAAGTTTTATCTGATTGAAAAAAATCAATAGGAATTTCTTTAACTGCAAAAACTACCTTACATTTTGACAAATCATCATTAATTTCTGCCCCAGAATCTTTATATTCTTCATCTGAAAAAACTCTAATTTTAGATGGTTGAACAATAACATCAATATCATTATTTTTTTTTAATTCTTTTATATGCTTTGGAACTATTGGAACTCTCCTTTCCCATTTATTTTTATCCTCTCTTCTAATACCAAACAACAAACTCATAAATAATTCCCAGAACAACATCATATAAAATTATTTTAAATAAATTATGTTAAATTACTTTCAATTACCCATAATAAAAACTAAATAATCTGAAAATTTATTCATAAATAAAAATGGGTATAAATTCAAAAAAATCTAATTTGAACAATTCTGATATTATTAGTGCATCAGAAATAGGACAATATCAATATTGTGCAATATCATGGAAATTACAAAGAAGAGGACATCGTCCAGATTCATCATATTTAGAAATCGGAATAAAAAAACATATCACACATGGAGAAACTATTGACTATATCAAAAAAATAATACAAAAATCAAAAATTTTAACTTTAATAGGATATTTATCGCTATTTTTTGCAATATTTATAATAATATTGGAGGTGATATTTTAACCTCATACTTTATCATTGGATTAATTCTGATTTTCATATCAATAACTTTTATACTAATATCAAAAAAATTAAACATAAAAGTAAAAAAATTAAAAATTGATAATAAAATTCAAGATGGAAAAATAATTTATTCTGATTTAAATATTCCAGAAAAACCATTTTTTTCAAGACGTTATAGGATAACAGGAAAACCTGATTATATTATTAAAAAAAGTGGTTATTATATTCCAATAGAAGTTAAATCAGGAAATCATTTAAGTTCAAAAAAAAACCATATCTATCAACTTATGGCTTATTGTCAATTATTAGAAGACAATTATAATTGTTTTATACCATATGGCATACTTGTTTATAACGACACATCAAAACAATTTAAAATAACCTATGATCCAAAAATGAGATTTGAACTTGGGTCAATAATTAAAGAAATGAGAAAATCTCTAAATTGTGATATAATTCATAGAAATCATTTTGAGATAAAGAAATGCATTAAATGTTCGATGAGAAAACATTGCGATCAAAAATTAGGATAAAATAAATTTTTACATAAAAACCTTTTAATAATATATCATTTTCCCCTTGACATAAAAATGCGAATAGCCGTATTATTAAAAAATAGATGCAAACCAAAAAATTGCTCAAATGAATGTATAAACTTTTGCCCTAGAGTCAGAGCTGGTGATGAAACAATTATTAAAGGTGAAGATGGAAAACCCATAATATCTGAAGAATTATGTGTAGGTTGTGGAATATGCATTCATAAATGCCCATATGATGCAATAAAAATCATAGGCCTAGCACAAGAACTTGAAACTGATCTCGTACATCAATTCGGGAAAAATGGTTTTCGCTTGTTTAGACTCCCAATTCCAAAAATAGGAAGCTGCACAGGCATCCTTGGCCCAAATGGAATAGGCAAAACCACTGCAATAAGAATTTTATCAGGGCAAATTAATCCAAATCTTGGAAAAATCAATGAAACAGTAGAATTAAATGAAATATTAGAATATTATTCAGGAACTGAACTTTTTGACCACTTCAATAAAATTGCTAATAATGAAATATCCACAATAGTAAAACCACAATACGTTGATAAATTACCAAAAATTATGAAAGGTAAAATTAAAGACATATTAAAAAAATCTGATAACTCAGGAAATTTTGATAAAATAATTGAAAAATTAAACCTAAATAATATACTTGAGAAAGATATTAGTAAAGGAACAATATCAGGGGGTGAATTACAGCTTACATCAATAGCAGCAGCTTTACTTAAAGATGCTGATCTTTATTTTTTTGATGAGCCCACATCTTATTTAGATATTCATCAAAGGTTAAAGATAGCGAAAATAATTAAAGAATTATCTGAAGAAAAAAAAGTCATGGTAATTGAACATGATTTGGCAGTTCTAGATTTTTTATGTGATAATGTTCATCTTCTATATGGAGATGAGGGTGCTTATGGAGTTGTAACTAATCCTAGGACCGTCAGACATGCTATCAATACCTATCTATCAGGTTATCTTAAGGAGGAAAACATAAGATTTGGAGAAAAAATTGAGTTTTATGCCCATCCTCCAAAAAAAAAGCAGGATATGCCGATTCTGATTACATATAAAACTTTAGAAAAAAAATTTAAGGATTTTAATTTAGTAGTTGAAAACGGAATTTTAAGAAAAGGTGAGATAATCGGAGTTCTTGGACCAAATGCGATTGGTAAGACTACTTTTGTAAAAATGCTTGCTGGAGTTATAAAACCTACAAAAGGGGAAATAGAATATGGTATTAAAGTCAGTTACAAACCTCAATATATTTCACCTGATTTTAATGGAACTGTAAGAGAATTTTTGGAAAAAAATTCTCAACTATTATTTACATCTAATTTTTATAAAACTGAAATATTAGAAAAAATGAATCTTAAATATTTATTTGATAAAAGTTTAGAAACTTTATCTGGGGGGGAGATACAAAGAGTTGCAATAGCAAATTCACTTGTTCAAGATGTTGATATATATCTAATAGATGAACCCTCTGCCTATCTGGACAGTGAACAAAGAATGATCACATCAAGAATAATTCGCAGAGTTATCGAGAAATTGGGAAAATCAGCAATGATTGTTGATCATGATGTTTATTTTATAGATATGATTAGCGATTCATTGGTAGTATTTGATGGCGAACCAGGAAATAAAGGAAGAGCGCGAGGGCCTTATAGTTTGCATGAAGGAATGAATAAATTTCTAAAAGATGTAAATATAACATTTAGAAGAGATGAAGAAACACATAGACCTAGAGTAAACAAAATAGGATCTTATATGGATAGAAAGCAAAGACAAGAGGGAGAGTATTATTATAGCTTTTAAAATCAGCAAATATAACATTATAATTAACATAAATAAAACATATTATTAATCCATTTTTATTTAATAAATATTTAAAAAGATAATAATAATCATAGGAATTTATATATAAATATCATATTCATCCTCTAAGATGCCAAGAACTGGACGGTTTAGACGTTTTATTAAAGAATATAATGAATCTCAAAAAACAGATAAAATATCATTTATCCCCCCATTTTTTATACTCATACTTGAGATAATTTTAATAACACATGCAATAATCGAAAATAATGTATTTGTAATTTGGTTAACGTTAATATTAGTAATAATTTCAATAATCGAAATAATATTTGTAGCTAGAGAAATACATGAACACTATCAAAGTAATAATTTTGATAGAGAATTAACAATTAGGTTAGATGATTTTATTATTGAAAAAAATGAAAAAAATGTTCAAACGATTGTAGAAAAATTCATCGATGTACATCCAAATTATGAAATATATAGAAATGAAATATATCATATTGCTTGCCAAATAATGGAAACACATAAAAAAGAATTATGGGAGAAAACTTTAGAACT
Source organism: Thermoplasmatota archaeon (assembly GCA_022848765.1). GTDB lineage: Archaea > Thermoplasmatota > E2 > DHVEG-1 > DHVEG-1 > JAJISJ01. The sequence goes on along the minus strand of JAJISJ010000007.1, from coordinate 7,104 downwards.
AAGATTGAAAAAATACGTTTTAAAAAATTCAAATTACTCGATGAAAGAGATCATGGATAATTTTATGGAAAAATTTCCTGAATATAAAAAAGACCCTGGAAGAGTTTATCCATTAGCCGCTCAAATGATTGAAAAATATTCTAAAAATTAATTATTTTTCCGTTTTTAATGACCCTATCTACTAAATTTATACCATAATGATATGGAATAAACATATAGTTTGGACAATCTAAAATAACAAGATCTGCTTGTTTTCCTATTTCAAGGCTTCCAATATGATTATTTAAATCGATTGCACAAGCAGCATTATACGTTGCAGCGGTTATAGCCTCAGCTGGGGTCATCTTCATATTTAAACAAGCTAGCTGAATAATAAATTGCATACTTTCGGTCCAACAATTTGGATTTAGATCAGTGGCAATAGCAACTGGAATTCCAGTATCAATCATATTTCTAGCATTTGCATATTCGTTCATCATTAAAGAAAATGGAGTAGCTGGTAATAAAACACCAATTATACCTTTTTTCGCCATCAATTCTAATCCATCTTTTGAAGATCTTAAAAGATGATCTGCACTAATTGCATTTATATCTGCTGCAAGAGCTGCACCACCAGTATCAATAATTTCATCAGCATGAATCTTTGGAATCAAACCTTTTTTCTTTCCAGCATTTAATATACTTCTTGCTTGGGAAACAGTAAAAACTCCTTTCTCACAAAAAACATCACAAAATTTCGCATAATTTGATAATTTTGGAATCATATCATTAATAATAAGATCAACATATTCATCAATATTACATTCCTTGGGAACAGCATGAGCGCCTAAAAAAGTTGATATTATATCAATAGGGTGGGAATCATTTAATATTTTTTGAGTCTTTAGAATTTTCAATTCTGTTTCAATATTTAAACCATAACCACTTTTTCCTTCGCAAGTCGTAGTTCCATATTTTAGCATATTGTTCAAACGAATTTTGCTCTGTTCAATAAGATCGTTAATATTTGATTTACGAGTTTTATCAACGGTATAAAAAATTCCACCCCCCTTGTTTAAAATATCCATATAAGAAAAACCTTTAAGTTTCATATCTAGTTCAAATTCCCGAGATCCTGAAAAAATAACATGAGTATGAGAATCAACAAAACCAGGAAGAACGATTTTTCCTTTAGCATCAATTTTATTTTTAGCCTTATATTGTAAATTACTACCAACATCTAGAATTTTATCATCTTTTATAGCAATAGATCCTTTTTTAATTACACCTAATTCATTCATCTCAGATTGTATTCTAGGATGATTTTTTCCTTTTAAAGTTACAATTTCATTTGCATTTTCAATAAGAAGATCTGCAGTTTTCATCTTATTTACCAAATAGTTAAAAGAGAAACCTAGATTAAGGGTTTGCGGTGATGTTTAATGACAAAAATTGTTGAATGTGTACCTAACTTTAGTGAAGGAAAAGATAAATCAGTCATTGAAGCAATTGCAGGTGCAATTAAGGCAGTAGAAGGAGTAAAACTTCTTGATGTAGATCCTGGTTCAGATTTTAACAGAACTGTTTACACTTTTGTAGGTGAACCAGAATCTGTTCTTGAAGCTGCTTTTCAATCAGCTAAAATTGGTATCGCACTAATAGATATGAGAAAGCATAAAGGTGAACATGCAAGAATGGGTGCTTTAGATGTAATGCCTTTTATACCTATAAAAAATGTTAATCAAAATGATTGTATCATTCTCTCAAAAAAATTTGCAAAAAGAATGGTAAAAGAATTAGGTGTACCCGTATTTTTATATGCAAATTCAGCAACAAAATCAAATAGAATCAAACTTCCAGATATAAGAAAAGGTGAATATGAATCTCTCGAAGATAAATTTAAAAGTCAAACATTTAAACCAGACTATGGAAAGTCAATATTTATTCCAAAAAGTGGTGCAACAGCAACTGGGGCTAGAGAAATACTTATTGCATATAACATAAATCTAAACACAAATGATAAATTAATTGCATCAAAAATAGCTGGAAAAATAAGAACAAGTGGAATAATAAAAAAAGACAAAAATGGTGAAAAAATATTAGGATCAGATGGAAAACCTGAAAGAATCCCAGGTAGATTCAAATATGTTCAAGCTGGAGGAATGATGTATGATGAAAATATTGCTCAGGTTTCAATGAATTTATTAAATTTTCATAAGGTTTCCATGCATAATGTTTATGAGGCTGTAAAAGAAGAGGCAGAAAAATTCAATATTGAAGTAACAGGTAGTGAAATAGTTGGATTAGTCCCAAAGGAAGCTCTATTGATTGCAGGTAATTTTTATTCAAAGAAAGAAAAAATAGATGCCATAAATGAAGAAAAACTTGTTGAAATTGCAAAAGAAAAACTTAGTTTATCAGATCTTTATACATTTATATCTGATGAAAAAATAATTGATTATATGGTTGAATCAAAAAGATGCCTTATCTCGCTAAATATTAAACAATTTCTTACAGAACTTGCATCCTCATCACCAGCACCAGGAGGCGGTAGTGTTGCAGCTCTTTCAGGTGCATTATCAGCCGCTCTATCAGCAATGGTATGTAATCTTACAATTGGAAAAGAAAAATATATTGATATTGAAAAAGATATCAAAATATCCCTTAAAAAAATTGAAAAAATTAGAGAACAATTAACAGATTTAATTGATTTAGATACTAATGCATTTAATGATGTTATTAAAGCTTTTAAAATGCCTAAAAAAACTGATGAAGAAATTGAAAGAAGAAAAAATGCTATACAAAATGGTTATAAAAATGCAGCAATGATCCCTTTTAAAACTGCTAAAACTTGTCAAAAAATTCTTGATATTGCTCAATTATTAGCAGAAAAAGGTAATAAAAATTCTATAACAGATGTAGCAGTTTCTGCACTGATGGCCAATACCGGATTAAAATCAGCAATTTTAAATGTTAAAATAAATCTAGGATCAATAAATGATAAGAATTATGTTAAAGAATTATCAAAAAATTTATCTGAGATTGAAAAACAAGGTGATATCCAAACAGAAAAAATCATGAATATTATTTTAAAACAAATCTAATTTTTTAGCAAAACGATATTTATAATTGCAAAAATATAAGTACCTCTATAACAGATTCATTCAGGAAAATGAAATCTAATATCGAAATTGAAAATTCTGTAAATATTCAAAATATTTGTAATATTGCTGAAAAAGCTGGAATTGAATCAGAAGAAGTAATTCCATGCGGTGATTATAAGGCAAAAATTTCTTTGGACATAATTCAAAGGATCAAAGGGAGAAAAAATGGAAAATTAATTCTCGTAACAACAATAAATCCAACCTCAGAAGGAGAAGGAAAAACAACTGTAACAATTGGTCTTGCTCAAGCTCTAACTAAACTAGGTAAAAAAACAATGCTTGGAATAAGAGAACCTTCATTAGGGCCAATAATGGGATTAAAAGGCGGGGCTACAGGAGGAGGTTATTCACAAGTTATACCAATGACAGACATTAACCTCCATTTTACAGGTGATATGCATGCAATAACAAGTGCAAATAATCTATTATCAAGTCTCCTTGACAATCATATACACCATGGAGATGAATTTCATATAGATCAGCGATATATTGTTTTCCCAAGAGTACTAGATATTAGCGATCGTGCTTTACGAAATGTTGTTGTTGGTTTAGGAGGACCTTTTGATGGAGTTCCTCATGAAGATTCATTTTCAATTACCCCTGCATCCGAGATCATGGCAATTTTATGTTTATCTGAAAATTTAATAGATTTAAAAGAGAGATTAAGTAAAATAATTGTCGCTTATACTTATGATAATAAACCAATCACATCAAATGATTTAAAAGCAGTTGGAGCGATGAGCGTTCTTTTAAAGGAATCGATTAAGCCAAACCTTGTACAAACAATAGAAGGAACTCCTGCATTCATTCATGGTGGACCTTTCGCAAATATAGCTCATGGAACAAGTAGTATAATTTCTACAAAAATTGGATTAAATCTTGCCGATTATTTTATTACTGAAGCTGGTTTTGGATCAGAACTAGGCGCTGAAAAATTTTTTAATATTGTTTGTAGAACTGGTAATTTCAAACCAGATGCCGTAGTAATGGTAGTAAGTATTAGAGCACTTAAACATCATGGAAGGGGAGACGACGTTATTTCTATTAAAAATGGTCTTAAAAATCTAGATAAACATCTTGAGAATATCACTCTTTTTGGGGTTCCAATAATAGTTGGAATCAATCATTTTAATAGTGATAAAAATGAGGAAATAGATATTGTTGAAAAATATTGTGAATCAAAAAATATACCTGTAGCATTAGTAGATGTATGGCAACAAGGAGGTGAAGGTGGGATTGAACTAGCTGGTAAATTAATAAATTTGATTCATAATAAAAAATCAAAATTTCGTTATTTATATGATCTTGAAATACCAGTGAAAGAAAAAATAAATATAATTGCAAAAAAAATGTATGGTGCAGATAGAGTTATATATACTATTGCAGCAGAAAAAGATATTAAACTATGTAGCAATCAATGCCTAGACAAATTACCTATTTGTGTCGCAAAAACACAATATTCTCTATCAGATGATTCCAATCTACTAGGAAGACCTAAAGATTTTAAAATAACAGTAAATAATATTAAATTTTCAGCAGGAGCAGGATTTCTAGTTCCAATGACAGGAAAAATTACAACAATGCCGGGTTTACCTGCAAAACCAGCATCTGAAAGAATGTACATTGATAATAATGGAAATATTTATGGTTTAGACTAAAAAAAAACTAATGCGAATACTTTATATTATTCTGAAATATACTTGATAAAATGTAAATATAAATAGAATTTACAAAGTGGGGGAATTTGAATAAGAAATATTAATACAAAAATAAGCATTAAATTTTGTATATTAAGTTAATAAAAATTATGGAGGATAATTATATGACAATAGAAGATCTTACATCTCATATTGAAGATATAAAAAAATCATTAAACACAGAATTAGAACATGTGAATCAAAAAGAACTTGAAAAAGAATTGAAAAAATTCTTAGAATATGGAGTCCCTATTGAACAAGCAAAAAAAACTATTATAAAAAAATTTGGAGGAGAAATTATTTTCAATAATCAATCTAATGCAGAAAGGACATTAATATCAAAACTTCAGCCAAATGACCAGAATGTTAATTTGTTATGTCGGGTGATTACAATAAACCCTAAAGAGATATTAGTAAAAGGAGAAAATAGGAAAATTTTTTATGGAATTCTTGGAGATGAAAGTGGAACAATACAATTTACAGCCTGGAACAATATTGAAATTGAAAAAGAGGATGTTATAGAAATATCAAACGCCTATACTAGAGAATGGCAAGGAAATATTCAACTTAATTTTGGAGATAGAGTAAATATCGAAAAAACAGATAAAAATAAACTCCCCCCCGAAGCCTTTAAACCAAAAACTGTCAAAGTAAATGAATTAAAATCAGGTGTTGGATCAGTAGACATAACAGCTGTAATTTTGGAAATTGTCGAAAGAGAAGTTGATGTAAACGGAGAAAAGAAAAAAGTATTTTCAGGAATTATCGGAGATGAAACAGGAAAATCACAATTTACATCATGGTTTGATTTTAAACTTAAAAAAGATTTACCCTATCAAATAACAGGGGGATATGTAAAATCCTGGAAGGGAATACCACAGTTAACATTTGATGAAAATTCTACAGTAAAAAAACTAAATAAAGATACGATATCAAAAGATAAAATAATAACAAAAAAAATACAAATACATGAATTAATTGAGAAAAAAGGAGCAATTGACATAAAAGTTGAGGGCACAATAATTGATATAAAGGAGGGATCTGGTATAATTACTCGATGTACACAATGTAACAGAGCTTTAAAGGATAATGAATGTACAATACATGGAAAAGTTGAAGGAAAAACCGATCTTAGAATTAAATCAATAATTGATGATGAAACAGGTGCTATAAACACAATATTAAATAAAGAGATATCAGAAAAATTATTAAAAAAAACATTAAAAGACTGCGAAAAAAATAGTCAAGATACAATGATAAACGAAATAATAAAAAAATTATTTGCACAAAGAGTTATATTGAAAGGAAACGCACTCAGTGATGATTTTGGTACAACTCTTATTGCAAAGGATGCAGATATAATTAATATTGACATTAAACAAAAATCTGAAACAATATTACAAGAATTGGAGGAATTACAATGAAACGTGAACAAGCATGGAGGATTTTTGCAAGCGAATATAATGACTCAAAAATTGAAATTAAAGGAGAAGGTGAAATGGTTCCATCATATATAATTACTCCTTTAGGAGCAAAAATAAACAGATTATTCATAATAGGAGTTCTAACTGATGTAGAAAATGTTTCAGATAGCGGAGAATTTGTAAGAGCACATGTTTCTGATCCGACTGGTGTTTTTACTTTATACTCAGGACAATATCAACAAGATATAACAAATGAATTGACAAATATCGAAGTGCCCGCTTATGTAGCAGTTATTGGAAAAATAAGAACTTATGTTCCAGAAGATGGTGAAGAAATGTATACTTCAATTAGACCTGAGAGAATAATCGAGGTTAATGCAGAAACAAGAGATCAATGGATAGTTGAAACATGTGAAAGCACTAAACATCGAATTGAATCATATCTCGAAGCAAAAAAAATGAGTGAACCAAAAATTAATGATTTAAGAAAATTAGGATTCAATAAGGATCTTTCTGAAGGCATAGTTACTGCATTACAATCATATGAAACTGTTGATTTTATGAAATATGTACAATTGATAAAAGAATCATTAGAGTTTATAAATCCAGATAAAAAAAATTCTTTAGATGATATCAAAAAATATGATGGAAAAGAAATAAACGATAAAGAAGAAGAAAATGATTTAAAATCTTCCGAGGAAGAAAAAGAGATTTTTAAAGAAATTGAGAATAATGTCTTAGAGATAATTAAAGAAAATGAAGATGAAGAAGGAGTATCCTGGGATTCAATAACTGAAAAATGTGAAAAAACAGGCCTTGATAAAGACTCTATCGAAGAAG
>JAJISJ010000069.1 GCA_022848765.1 Thermoplasmatota archaeon | reverse complement strand
ATACTTTTAAATGCTTTATTAAATCCGAATGACGAGCTTTTAGTACCTGGACCAACCTATCCACAATATACTCTAATAACTCTTTTTAATGGAGCTATACCTATAGCTTATAACTGTTTAGAGGGGGATAATTGGCAACCTGATGTGGAAGATATAAGAAAAAAATTGTCAAATAAATCAAAAGCAATTGTTATTATTAATCCAAATAATCCAACTGGTGCATTATATTCAAAAAAAGTTATTAAAAATATTATTGATCTTGCAGGTGAATATAATATACCAATTATTTCTGATGAAATATACGATGATATAACTTTTGATAATAAACAATATGCAACAGCTTCATTAACAAATGATGTACCAATAATTACATTTAATGGGTTTTCTAAATTATATCTTGTGCCTGGATGGAGGATAGGATATGTTTTATTTCATCATTTAGAAGAACTTAATGAAGTTCAAGATGCATTTATGCGAATAGCTAGATCAAGATTATGTGCAAATTCAGTTTGCCAAAGAGCTTGTATCGAAGCATTAAATGGCCCTCAAAATCATATAAAAGAAGTTAATAAAAAATTGAAAAAAAGACGTGATTATTCTTATAAAAGATTAAACGAAATAAATGGTTTATCATCTGCTAAACCAGATGGTGCTTTTTATATATTTCCAAAAATAGATGCAATAGAATCTGGGCCATGGAAAGATGATAAAGATTTTGTTTTAGATTTATTACATCATGCTCAAGTTCTCGTGGTACATGGATCTGGATTTTGTTCAAAATTTGGAAAAGATCATTTTCGGGGTGTTATATTACCGCCTTTAGATATTCTAGAACAAGCTTTTAATAAAATTGAATCTTTTATGAATTTAAGATTAAAATAATTTTTAAATATAATATATTTAAAATTTAACATAATATATTGATACTAAATGTAAAATAAAAATATTTTATTAAAAACAATTTAGAGATATATTTTTAAACTAATAATATTATCCTATTGATGAGTTTTGAATGATAAAAGAGAATTGTCCTTTTTGTGGGCATAGATGGACAAGGAGTAGAAAGGAATCTACAATTACTTGTCCAAGTTGTAAAAGAAAATATGTAACTCGAGAAAAATTAGAGGAAATTAAAAATAAGTAGATATTTCTTCTTGATATAAAAATTACCAAATATCATTATGGATAATTTCTCTTAGAGATTTTCTCTTGGTATTTCTGATAATAATTTTCTTACTTTTTTCAATTATATTTTCTTTATTCATTGGATATCCCAAAGGAGTCATAGCAATAATTTTTATTCTTGGTGGTATTTCCAATATCTTTTTAACTTTATCATGATCAAATCCCCCAATCCAACATGTTCCCAAACCTATATCGGTCGATGCAAGAATCATATGTTCAAAAGCAATTGCGACATCCACATTTGAGTAATCGATACCATTTTTTTTACCACTTGATAGTGGGTCTGCGCAAGCAACAATAATAACGGGTACTTTTTTTAACCATCTGTTGATAATACTAGCTTTTGCAATAGCATTAATTTTTTCTGAATTTTTAATAACTATAAAATGCCAACATTGTTTATTCATCCATGATGGTGCTAATCTAGCACAATTACAAATATATTCTAATTTGTCTTGATCAATTTCCTTATTAATAAATGAACGAATACTTTTCCTTGATTTAATAACATCAATAAATTCCATTTCGACATAATGTTATCATGATATATGATTAATATTTTCTTATTATTTAGAAAAATTTAACCAATAATTACTTATTTTCTAATATATGATGATTCGTAAAGCGAATAAAGAGGATGCAGAAAAAATTGCAAATAATAATCTATTACTTGCCTTTGAATCAGAAAATATTTCTATAGAATATAAAACTGTTTATAATGGCGTAAAAAACGTAATTGAAGACAATACAAAGGGATTTTATTTGGTTTTTGAAAAAAATAATAAAATAATTGGCCAATCAATGATTACATATGAATGGAGTGATTGGAATAATATGTTTATTTGGTGGATCCAAAGTGTATATGTTGATAAATCATATAGAAAAAGAGGGGTTTTTAACAATTTAATTAATCATATAAAAATAATGGCAAAACAAAATAGTATTAAAATTTTAAAATTATATGTACATAAAAATAATAAAAATGCAAAAAAGGTATATGAAAGAATTGGGATGTCAAAAAAATTATATGATATTTTTCAAATAGATTTATAATATTGAATATTTCTGTTGGATGTTTTATTAATCCCCTATTTGATTTTTTCTATTCTTTAATGTTGAATGATCAATTTTCTCTGATTCACTTATTAAATTTTCTCTTTGAGATTCATTGGTGTCATTAATAGTATTTCCAACTTTTTCTTTTGTATTGAATATTGAATCTGGTTTAGAAAATAATGTACTCTTAGAAATATCTGAATTAATTTTTTCTTTTTCTAATGCTTCTTGTACTGATGAAAAATTATTTATTCTATCAGATAATTTTTTATTAGCCATCTTAGTTAAACTATTATTTTGATTTAAATCAGATTCTAATTTTTTTATCATAGTTGAATTTTCAATAAATTGTGTTTGTTTCTCACTTAATTGATCTGTTATTTGTTTAATTATTATATTTCTTGTTTCAATATCTGAGTTTACATTGTTCAATTCAGATTTTAAACCCTCTATTTCAAGTTTTTTTGAATTTAATTCATTTTTTTGTTCTATTAATTTATTATTTTTTTGGTCAATTTCAATTTTTATTTTATTATGTTTATCTACATCTTCGATTAAATTAAATTGATTCGAAGTTAATTGATCCGTTATTTGCTTAATTATTAGATCTCTGCTTTCTAAATCATTGTTTAATGAATTTATTTCATTTTTTAAATTATCAATTTCAATTTTTTCAATAGTTGATTCTGAACTATCAGTTAATATATCATTTTCAAGTTTACCTTCTCTAGCTAACCAACCTAAAGCTAAATTATAAGTCTCTTCATCCATTTTTATTATATATTCGAGTTTATCAATATTTATTTTCCCATTCTCAAATAATTTCAATATTTTTACAGCATTATTTTCTATTTTATCAGATAAATTTGTTTGATCTAAAAAATAAAATTCTCCATCTTTTTTTATTTTATTTTCCTTTGCTAACCACCCAATAGCCTGTAATAATTCCTTTTCATCCAATTCTGTTTCTTTAATTAATTGAGTTTTTGTAAGTGATTCATTGGAATCCAATGCTCTCCAAATTTTTCCAGCATTATTTCCAAATAATATATCAACATCTCTCATTAGTACATCCTCACTATGTATAATATATATATGCACTAGAACTTAAAGATTTCGAATAAAGTTAATTATTATATAAAAATTATTAAAAATAAATTATTTCACAAATAACTTATTATTTAAAAGATTAAAACCACCTAAAAACCCATTAAAACCTACGTAAACTTGGTTAACATTTATATCAGACCTAAAATATAATAATTATGGTGGCAAAGGATGGCCAATTTTAAAGATATGAGAAAACAGCGTGAAGCAGGTAAAAAATTCGAACAACATAAAATAATAAAGAAATTCCTTAGTTCATTACCAAACAAAGGAAGTAAGAGCTTATACAAATCCGTTCTGCTAAAATATTTTATGTTTATTGATAAAAATCCAGATGAATATGTCAAAGACATTAGAAAATTGGAGAATGGAGATAGGATAGATGCACTCGACCAATATGAAAATGATATAATATCCTACTGGTCAAAACTAATGGACAAGAATGTACCCCCCGGTTCAATATCGACAAGGATTGGTATTATTAGAGTATTTTTCCGTGATAATAATATTCAAATCAGTAGCAATATATGGGCTATGATTAGGAAGAGAGGCAAAGGAACTAGGGCTGTCACTAAAGAAATCCCTGTAACACAACAAATGATTAAAGAAATACTAAATAGAGCTAGAAATAATAATAGACGAAATTATTTGATTATTCTCTTAATGTGGCGAACTGGAATGAGAAACTCAGAAGTAGTCAAATTAAAGAAACAAGATATCAATTTTGAAGAAGAGAGAATAATGATACACCAAGGTAAAGGAAGGAAAGACAGGTGGATACCTTTAGATACTGTATTAGGCGACTTATTGGCTTATCACATGGGTAACATGGTTTTAGAGGAAAGATTATTCCCAATTACAACAGCACAAGTGAGAAATATAGTTCATAAATACCAAGGCTGTGAATATATCAAACCTCACACTTTTAGACATTCTTTTGCAACACACCTCCTTGAATCAGGATATGATATAAGAACAATAAAGAATTATAGGGACATAAAAATGTGGAGACAACTATGATTTATACACATGTGATTAACCAGGGAGG
>JAJISJ010000068.1 GCA_022848765.1 Thermoplasmatota archaeon | reverse complement strand
ATTTCCAGGGGTATCGATTTTTTTCTCTTCGTTAAAAACATCTCTTACAAGACCTACATCCTTTGTTACATGGATATTTCCATCATAGATTAAACTTCCAGCAGATGATTGACCTCTATGTTGTATTGCAAATAAACTATGATATAATAAACGAGATACCGGTTTTCCCCCAATAATTCCAACTATACCACACATTATGTAACTCTTAATAAAAAAAGGATATTTATAGGTTTTTTATTTTATTGTAATAAAAAATTTCCATTTTTATAAATTAGCTCATTATCTGCGTATACTTCTCCTTTTTTTCTCAGATCACATACCATATCCCAATGTAAACTTGATTTATTTCTACTCCCGGTCTCTGGAAATCCTAAACCAATAGCTATATGTATAGTTCCTCCAATTTTTTCATCAAATAATGTATTTTTTGTGAATTTTTTAATCCCATAATTTGTTCCAAATGCAAATTCTCCTATTCGTTGTGATCCTTTATCCATTTTTATCATTGTTTTTAAATAATTTTCACCTTTTGATGCTTTTGATTTAATTATCTTACCTTTCTTAAACCAAAGGTTAATATCTTCAATTAATCTACTACCATATACTGCAGGGTATGAGTAAGTTACATGCCCTTCAGCTGAATTTTCAATAGGTCCTGTAAAAATTTCCCCATCTGGAAAATTCTCTCGCCCATAGCAATTTATCCATTTCCTGTTTTCCACTTTAATTGTTAAATCAGTATTTTTCGCAAATATGTGTAATTTCTTTTTTTTCTCCAATAATTTTTTAATTTTTTCTTGCTCATTATAAATTTTTTTCCAATATTCAATTGGATTTTTTGATGTTACATGTGATGCGTTAAATATAAAATCTTCATATTCTAAAAGTGACATTTCTGCATCTTGAGCAGATGCTTGAGTTGGATATTGAGTTATACACCATCTTAATTCTTTATTTGCAGCTCTTTTTAGAAAAATATCTTGGATGGGTTGTTGCGCAATACTACTTATAGATTGTTTTTTAGGGTTAATATTTGTCATATTTCTCGTATTTTCTGGGCTTAATATTGCAAGTTTTGCATCTATTTTTTGGACTTCAAGTTTAGAAATTGGTGAAACAAATTTTAGTTGCTTATCAGATGCTTTTTTAAAAAAAATTTCTGCTAATCCTTCAAAACCAGTTCTTATAAAAGGATTTGCCCCTATTTCTAATGATTGTTCAAAAACTTCTTTAATTAATGGAGCTGCTTTTATCCCTCCAGATATCATGAATAAATCATTTTTTTTAATATCAAGTGAATGGTTGATTAATATTTTTGCTAATTTTTTTAGTCTATCATCTATCATAATTATACCTTTAGTAATGTTATGTATGTGGTAGTGATATAGTTTATTAAAATAATACTATATTTCTTCCCATTCTTTTAGAACTGAAAACCATTTATAATCCTTTATTGATTGAATTTCTTCTATTTTTTTTATTATTTTTTCATAACCTTTTATTAATGTTCTTATTCTAATTTTGATCATGAAATCATATTTTCCTGCAATAACTGTTACTCTTGTAACTCCTTTTATATTCCATAATTTATTCATTGTTTCCTCTATATGATAACCTGGTTTTACATTTATGAAAACGTATGCTTTTAATAATGATAGAGCAAATGTACTGATTCCTAGTAATATTAATATTGTTCCTATTATTTTTATTAGTATCATAACTGGATCAGTTGTGAATGGTGGTATTATATTAAATAATGATAATAATAATGAAAAAGGAATTACCAAAATAACTATTGTTGCTCTTACTGCTTGGGTGACACTTGCTTTTCCTATTCCAAGAGCACGTATATAAAAAACATATGAGAAGAAAGTTACTGCCATTGTTAATGCCACCCAGTTAAAATATTTAATTGAAACAGATATGCCTTCAATTAAATATCCTGTTCCCATTAAAAAATCATATATTATAATTATTATAGTAGTGAAAATACATGCAAATATTACATTCCATAATCTAATATTTAATGAATCATTTGGTTTGCCATCTATTTTTAATAATTTTAATTTTCTTTGATATATTGAGAATATGACCCATGCTGGATTTACTATTAGAAATACAATAGCTAAAGATAGAAGATTTATTGTTCCAGATAAGGATATTGCTCCAAGAATTGCTCCAAAGGTTACAATAATTGCTGATTGGATTTCAATAAGTGTTGGAGTATCTTTTTCTATAATTGATTCAATTATAATGAGATATAAAATTACAATTTGAGTGAAGGGAATTACTGTTGCTGGATCGCCTAGTATAGAAATTAATGTAATATATCCAATAGTTAGAATGGAATTACCTAAACCTGCAATTATATGATATTTAATTTCAGGTTTCTTAATCAGTCTAACTCTTTTAAAAGAGGGGTCAATTATTTTTGAACCTATACTATTTGTTTTACTTATAGGAATTGAAAAAAATAATAGTATTATAAATGAAATTCCAGTCCCAACTAAGAAACATGAAAAACTAAAAGCCCAAGCATTTGGAATATAAAGAGCATTTATGGTAGCATCTATTGCTGAAACCCCTGCTGCAATAATTGTAGAGGTAAATGCAAGTATATAGAACAGATATCTTTTTCTTATTCTCATATTGTTATTTCTTTTTCAATTACTTGGGTAGTTGTTTTTTTAACACCTTCTATCATTTGAAGTTTATCCGTTACTACGAGAAGTTTCTCTAGAGATTTTACCTGTACTCTTACTACAATATCGTAATCCCCTGCAACTATTGATATTTTCTCAACATTTACGATTTTCCTCATTTCTCTTATAGCTGTGTCTGATTTTCCGGGTTTCATCGATAGAAGAATATATGCATTTATCATATTATCATCAACTTTTCAGCCGCTATATTAATTTATATTATAAAGTTATTTGTTGTTTTAACAAAAAAATACTAAGAAATTGGAGGAGGAAAATAATAAATTTATGATAATTTATTCAATTTTATTATTTATTTGTTATGATTCTTAGGCGATTGATATATTGATTTAATTTTTTGAAAAAAATATTCAAGTTCTAACTGAAAAAATCATAAGCTTAGTAAATATTATTTTATTAAAAAAATCAGATTTTCTATATTAATATAATTTTGAAATAATATAATCTTATTTTTTTATATTTTATTGATTATATTTTCTTTATAAGCGATACTAAAAAAATATTCAATTTATACTGTTTTTATCTATAAAAATAAGGAAAGATTTAAATCATAAGATATACATTCCTGTTGCGGAGGTTGAAATTATGGCCTACGAATATGAAGGATGGACTTTATATACACGAGATGTACTACTTAAGGGTGGAAGAAACCAGACTATTTACTTCTTCAGTAAGAGAGACCCAAAGAGCGGCACACCTTGTGATAAACCCGACAATTATACTGTTGGAGTTAACAAAAGGACCGGTCTACCATATCTAAAAAAGAAATAAGACAATTTTTTGGTCTCTTTTCTTTTTTTCTTTCTTTTATTTTATATTATTTATTAGGAATTAGGATTTATCATATCCGCCTATTTTTAAACTTGGATCTCCAAATAATTCCCATTGTTGAACCATTTTTACATCCATTTTAGCATTATCTCCAAGAAATCGATTTAAATAACCTGATAAAGAATCACCATGATTTTCTCCAAGGCAATCATAATTGTTTTCCCCATATAATTGTAAAAATTTTAATTCCAACCAACCATCTAACACTTCCAGGTAATCCGCAACGGAATTATTATCAGAGTCGTCTTCTCCATGAGTTCCAAGACCTGTATTTGCAATTGTTGCAATTGCCCCCCCATTGGATTTACTGGTGAGCCACCAAGCCCAACAGTTTGGAATCCATTCATTGTAATAAAACCAAAATGGAGGTTGGAAGAAATATTCTTTAAAACCGTGTTCAAGTATTCCTTTAAATAGATTCATTATTGAAACGCTAAATTCACCGTTATGGCATCCTCCAACAACTGTAATTGGTAATTTTTCCTTATTTCTTAAATAAATCATATCATTAACATTATAACCTGTCGTCCATTCATTTCCATCGGGAGGGAAATGTGTACTCCAGGAGGCTGGACTACCATGACCGCAAAAGTATGCAAATCCTGAACCTTGATTCATGGCAGTATTTACAGTTTTTCGGTTAATATCTTGTTCTGATGAATATATTTTTACAGGTGTAAAATCAGGCATTAGTTCTATTGCTTTTTCTGATATAAGTTCGCCTTCATTGAAATGTGCGGTATCATTATATGAATCTCCGGCTACAAGTAATAAATTATTAAACCATTCATCGCTTAATTTGTCCATTTCATAATTTATTATTTTATCAACCATTATCTTTACTTCATTCGAGTTTCTACAAGGTAATCTACCTAGATAAACATCTGGATATAGATCCATTTTCTCACTATATGTTTCATTCCACACTGAAAAAATATTGTCATTATTTGAATCCCAACTTGAAAATTCTCCAAAACTATTATATATATCTGCGTAGTAAAGATCAGATATAAAGTATTGTTCTGCATATTCTTGTTCATCAGGTGGAACTACATGGCTATATCTAACAGGAAGATGCCATGAATAGCTCTGGCCATTCAAACCTCCCACTAATAAAACATATTTAAT
>JAJISJ010000067.1 GCA_022848765.1 Thermoplasmatota archaeon | reverse complement strand
TGGGACAGATGATTTCGGACGGGACATATATAGTATGGTAGTCTGGGGAACTCAGATCTCTCTCAAGCTTTGTTTAATGGTAGTACTAACTGCAACCATTATTGGGATTATTTTAGGAGGAATAGCAGGATATTTTGGTGGAAAGATAGACGAAATAATTATGAGGGTCACGGATGTCTTTCTTGCAATACCTTATCTTATTTTAGCCATGGCAGTTGCCGCTGCGTTAGGGAGAAGTATAGAAAATATCATGATGGCATTGATTGTTGTGTGGTGGCCTCAATATGCTCGTTTGTTAAGAGGTCAAGTACTTTCAATTAGAGAAAATCAATATGTAGAGGCAGCTCGTAGCATTGGTGCAAGCAATTGGAGGATTTTGTTCAGACACGTAATCCCAAACTCATTTGCACCATTACTAGTTCAAATAACATTAGATTTAGGTGCAGTATTACTTGTAGCAGCAGGACTAAGTTTCATAGGTCTAGGGGCGTCTCCGGGAACAGCTGAATGGGGATTAATGATATCCTCAGGCAGAACGCATATGTTCCATTCATGGTGGTATGCAACTTTTCCAGGATTAGCAATTGTAATAACTGTTTTAGGTTTTAATCTATTGGGAGATGGAATTAGAGACATAACAGATCCAAAATTAAGAAGGTGATTAAACGAAGAAAAAACCTTTAATATCAATAAAAAATCTCAAAACCTATTTTTACACCTATGAAGGAATAGTAAAAGCATTAGAAGACACAAATTTTGAAATATATAATGGAGAAACCTTTGGATTAATCGGAGAAACAGGATGCGGAAAAAGTGTAACAGCATTGTCAGTAATGAGATTAATTCCAGATCCACCTGGAAAAATCATCGATGGCGAAATAAAATTTAAAGATGAAGATCTAATAAAAAAAACTGATATGGAAATGCAGAATATTCGAGGAAATGAAATATCAATGATATTTCAAGAACCCATGACTGCACTCAACCCTGTTTTTAAAATTGGAGAACAAATTGCAGAGGTCATAATTCTTCATGAATCAAACCTTGAATTAAAGAATAGTAAATACAATTTATATAAAAAAAGAAAAATAAGAAAAAAAATGGAAAAACAAGCATTTAAAAAAGCAATTGAATCACTAAAAATGGTAAATATTCCCGATTCAGAAAAAGTCGCAAATCAATATCCACATGAACTTAGCGGGGGAATGAGACAAAGAGCTATGATAGCAATGATGCTTTCATGTGATCCTGATCTCCTTATTGCGGATGAACCAACAACTGCTCTTGATGTTACTGTTCAAGCACAAATATTAGCATTAATGAAGGAACTTCAAAAACGAAAAGGGACCGCGATATGGCTAATAACTCATAATCTTGGAATAATTGCAGAAATGTGCGATCGAGTGGGAGTTATGTATGCTGGATACATTGTTGAAATGGGATCAACAGAATTAATATTTGATAATCCAGATCATCCTTATACAAGAGGTTTAATGGGTTCAATACCAAAAATTACAGAAGATATACACAGCTTAGAGATTATTCCAGGAAATGTGCCTAATTTAATCGAACCACCATCAGGATGTAGATTTCATCCAAGATGCAAATTTTGCAAACAGGTATGTAAAGACAAACCACCAAAATTACAAGAGGTAGAAAAAAATCATTTCGTATCTTGCCATAGGTATAAAGAAGTAAAATATTCTGAGGTAGTTGATTTTCTAAAAAAAGATTAGGGAAAAAAAAATGGAAAAAACACAGATAATGAAGGCAAAAAACGTCAAAGAATACTTTCCAATAAGAAAAGGAATATTTTCAACAGTAAAAGATTATGTAAAAGCAGTTGATAATGTAAATTTTTTTATAAAAAAAGGGGAAACTTTTGGTCTTGTGGGTGAATCAGGATGTGGAAAAACAACGCTAGGTAGAACTTTAATCCAATTGATTCCCCCGACAAATGGAACTGTTTATTTTATGGGTAACAATCTATCAGATATATCAAAATCCGAATTGAGAAAACTTAGATTGCATATGCAAATTGTTTTCCAGGATCCTTCCTCCTCATTAAATCCAAGAATGACTGTAAAACAGATTATTGGCGAACCAATTAAAATCAATAGCAAACTTAAAAATGAAGAGATAACGCAGAAAGTGTTATTATTATTAAAAACCGTTGGATTAGATGAGCAACATATGTATCGATTTCCACATGAGTTCAGTGGAGGTCAAAAACAAAGGATTGGTATAGCAAGGGCACTGGCTTTAAATCCAGATTTTATAGTATTAGATGAACCAACCTCTGCTTTAGATGTCTCAGTTCAAGCAAAAATACTAAATCTTTTCAAAGATTTACAAAAAAAATTTAATTTAACATATTTGTTTATAACTCACGATTTAAGTGTAATAAAATATATAAGCGATAGAGTTGCAGTAATGTACGCTGGAAAAATTGTAGAGTTATCGCCCACCAAAGAATTATTTAAGAAACAACTTCATCCTTATACTATTGCTTTACTTTGTTGTATTCCAATACCAGATCCAAAAATAAAAAAAGAATTTATTGTTATTAAAGGTGAAGTACCAAGTCTTATTAACCCCCCATCAGGATGTAAATTTCATCCAAGATGCCCAAAAAGAATGCCCAAATGTAAAGAAATCGAACCTGAATTGATAGAAATAAATAATGAACATTTTGTTGCATGTCATCTTTATCCATAAAATTATTTTTTAGTTTTATATTTAAAAAAATGGTAATCATATGTATTCAAGATGGGATAAGAAATTAGAAATTGTAGATAATACTTTAAAAAGATATTCGGATAGGAGAAAAAAAAATATATATCAGAGTTTATTAAGACCACTATATCAAGAATTATTAAAGAGTATTTTTATTATTATAATAATGATTTTTGATACTTTTATATTATTAGAAATTATACTAATTTTGAATATACCGATAAATATTATTATTTTTTTTATTACAGCTTCCATACTTTTTTATATTGAAATCAAAATTTATAATAAATTTTGGGGAAAAAATGGAAAATGGTCAATTGATAAATATAAAAAGATAAAAAAAAATTAGGAAAAAAGATATATTAAATTGCTTTCAAATAATAGGCTAAGCATGAGGCTATGATATATAAAAGACCATCTCCATCTCCATTATCAAAGTAACCAGAAATATATAAAAATGCAGCAACTAAAGCAATAGGTATTGCAAGAATTATTAATACACCTAAAATTGAAAATACTACTGCCGATAAACTACCTAATAATGAACCAATTGCAACTGATAAAAAAGCTGAAATTGCAGCAAAAATTGGTGCACCAATACTAGCTAAAGTTTTAATTATATTCTTACTTAATACGCCAAGAGAAATCATGTATAATCCTGTTAATACCAGAATTGTTTGAATATCCGCTAAAATTAAAACAATAATACCAATAATTGTGCCAATCGTTCGAATGATGCCACCAAATAAAGTAAAAAAACCTTGTAATATAGCTTTCAATATTGTTACAATTAATTGTAAAACAGTTAAAATTAAAGATAATAACTTTTGTAATACCCCATTTTCTAATAAAACATTATTCTCTTTAATTATACCATTATTGTTATAAAATTTGTTAATATACAGTGAAGCAATTTTTAATACCATTCCATTAAGAACTTCTATCGATTCATATTCTTCCTTTGTAAAATCATTCTCCTTTTGGATATTGTTTATTGTATATGATAAAGAAATAATACAATTTTTTGTTTCCTCTATGATATCTTTTTTATCTATTTCATCATTCTTCACTTTTTCAGAAATAATATCTATTTTATCCTGGTTATAATTTGAATCATCAATCATATTTATTTCTAAGCCAATTATAGTAGAAAATATATAAAGTGCACTTATTTTTGTCGATTCTGAATCTAAATCACTCAAATCAATGTTTGTTGAAAACAAATTTAATAATATCCTATTTTGATTTAATTCATCCAATTTATCAATTGTCACAGAACCATTAACTTGAGGAACTGCAGTAGCAGAGGATATAAATAATAAGGAAATAATTATCGAACAAAATATAATACTCTTTTTTCCAAATCCAAAATATTTAGATTTATACATGCTATTTTTTCCTCCTAAATCTATATAATATTATTTAATTATAAAATAATAGTTAACAAAGTATATAAATTATTCTATATAACTATATCCCATATTAATAAATCAGAAAAATTATTTAAGAATATCACAACTATTAAATTTTTGAAAAAATCAAATCTCTAATCGTTACATTACATTCTATAGTAATTATAATGGTATTACCATAAGAAATTTCAGATACGTAAGCTCTATTATAAATCCAATTTATTAATGATTGAGTTTTTTTATTATTAGGTAATTTAATATTGAATTTTACAATATTTGGCAAGGAACTATAAACTTCATCTAATAATATTTTGATATTTATTTTATTTTTCACAGATATAGGGATAATTTTTCTTTGCTTGAAAATAGTATTATTATTCAAATAATTAATCTTATCTTTAAGGTTTTTCTCAGATATCAAATCAATTTTATTTAATATAATTAAAATAGATGATTCAACGCCAATTTCAATCAATTCATTGTAAGATGCATTAAATTTTTTATAAAAAATTTCAAAAGCGTCACTGGCATCAACAATTAGTAATACAAC
>JAJISJ010000066.1 GCA_022848765.1 Thermoplasmatota archaeon | reverse complement strand
AGGCCTATTTATTTTATATTTAAGGTTTAAATTGTCATTTTCAAGCATCCCATCAGCTCATCCATCAAAATATAATCTCATTACATATTTATAATTTAATCGATTTATCTTTAGTATTTTTTGAATAGAAAAGTTTAATTCTTTTTTGTTTATTACATCGACAAGCTGGGATGCTTAATAAAAAAATGTAATATTAGATTGATTTGAGGTATAATAATGTCATTAAAAAAGGAATTATTAGGTGAATTAACAGAACAACAATTAAAGAAACTCGCTGAGAGTAAAGGATTAAAATTTTCTATGAGTGAATCACAAGAAAAATATTATGCAGATTGGAATGAAAAAGAACGACTAGCAGATATAATGAATGATAAAGAGGATATTACTATTAAAGAAATTGAAGATATTATCAGAAAATCTAGATCTAAAAAATAAATTTTGTACTATCTATGGGTTTTTATATTAATTTTTTTACAGTATTTTTCTATTGGACATTTTGTGCAAAATGGTGAGACTGGTGAACATATTAATTGACCAAATTTCACAAATATTTTATTAAAATCATTCCAATATTTTTTTGGCATGATTTTTATTAATTCTTTTTCTGTTTCTTCAGGTTTTTTTGTTTTTATCCACCCTATTCGATTCGGAATTCTATGGCAGTGAGTGTCTATTGGTAAGTAATATTTTTTGTTAAATCCATAAACCATTACAATATTTGCTGTTTTTCTTCCAACGCCTTTTAATTTTAATAATTCATTAAAATCATTTGGTACCGATCCATTATATTTTTCAATTAATTTTTTTGATATTTCTTTTATTCTTCTTGATTTAGTTTTATAAAATCCAACTGGATATATTAATTCTCTAATTTTATTTTCCGATATTTTAATAATTTTTTGTGGTGTATCATGTTTATTTAATAATCTAATTGAAGCTTCTTCTGTTATTTCATCTTTTGTCCTAAGACTTAAAATACATGATATTAGAGTTGTAAATGGTGTTCGATTTATATCTTTCCATTTTTTCCTTGATAGTATTGGGTTTCTATTTTCATTTAATTCTTTTGTTAATATTGTTATTATTTTGTCTATATGTTTAATATTTGACATATTACATCCTTAATAATAAATATTTTATCTGCAGTATATTTATCATTTAAAATGATTTGTATTCATTTCAAATTTTAATTAATATAATAAATATCGATAGTTCTATAATTAATAAATTTTTTTTTATTTCCCGATATATTTATATTATAAGATAACTATATTAATTTAAATAGATGACTTATTAATGAAGAGTTTAGTTAAAAAATATTTTATTTTTCTTATCATATCATTTTTATTTATAGTGTTAATAGTTCCTAATATTTATGCATATGATAATTTGTTTAGTATTGAAATTCATGGAATAAAAGATAGAAATTTTGATTTAAATTTAGGATTTCAGATTGATCAATATCAAGATAATGAAGGAGGTTTTAATATGATTCTTGGTTTTTTTAAAATTGCTCTATCATTTAAACCAGTTTTATCGCCTTTAGTAAAAGTAGATTTGTTTGGATATAGTATAATGGATGGTAATAATCTTGAGGTGAGTATTAAAGATAATGTTAATGAACAAGCTCTTGCATATGTTTCAATTCCTTCAGAGGATATTCCTACTCAACTTTCTTGGTTTGAGTGTGATTTCCCAGATATTGAGGTTCAACCTGAAAAAACATATTATATTATTATCGATCAAATTGGTGAAGGTAAATTTACTTGGTATGGTAATTATCAAAATGATTATTATTCTAGAGGTTATAGTTATAGTAATCAGGAAAATACGCTAAATTGGGTAAATTTAAGTGAAATTTTTCAAGATTTAGA
Organism: Thermoplasmatota archaeon; assembly: GCA_022848765.1. GTDB lineage: Archaea > Thermoplasmatota > E2 > DHVEG-1 > DHVEG-1 > JAJISJ01. The sequence goes on along the minus strand of JAJISJ010000066.1, from coordinate 3,077 downwards.
TTTCTGTTTTAAAACATATTCTTATGGTAATAATCTACCTCCAAATTCTCCTGTCATAAATGGTTCTATTTCAGGAAAAATTGGTGAAACTTATGATTATGATTTTTTTTCAATTGATCCAGAGGGCAATGATGTATTATTCAGAATTGATTGGGGTAACGAAATCAACAGTCAATGGTTTGGCCCATATAATAATGGAGAGGTTGTAATTCTAAGTCATAAATGGGAAGAAAAAGGTGATTTTGAAATTAAGATCCAATCAAAAGATATTTTTGGTGATAAGAGCGAATGGTCATTATTTGAAATTGCTATAGTTAAAAATAATGTTATAATTGAAAATTCGCTACTCTTTAAATTTTTTCAGAATTATCCAACTATTTATTATTTTTTAAAAAATATTATTTAGATTTTTTATTAATAAAGCATATTTAGATATGTGAATAAAATTTAGCAAAGTAATCTTCTAAATCAACGTTTCCCCCGCTTATGATTCCACCAATTTTTTTATTTTTATGCGTATTTCCAAATTTTAAAATTCCAGCTAATGATACAGCTCCTGATGGTTCAACAACTAATTTCATACGAGTAAAAAGAAATTTCATAGCATCAATAATTTCTTTTTCATTTACTGTAATAATATCGTCAACTTTTAATCTTATAATTTTAAAGGTTCTTTTACTTAAAGAAGTTCGGAGTCCATCAGCAATTGTATCTGGATAATTACTTGGATATAATTTTCCATTTTTAAATGAGCGGTATGCATCATCAGCTTTTTCAGGTTCTACAGCAATAACTTTTGATTTTGGAGATAAACCCTTAGTTGCAATTGCTGTACCACTCAATAACCCACCACCACCAACTGGACAAAAGATATAATCAAGAATTCCTTTCTCTTTTATTAATTCAAAAGCAGCTGTTCCTGCACCGGCAATAATTTGATCATCATCATATGGATGTATTAAAGTATAACCATATTTGCTTACTAAATTTGTACAAGTTTTCTCCCGAGATTTTACAGAGTTTTCGCAAAAAATTATTTTAGCACCATAATTTCTGGTTGCTTCAACTTTAACTTTTGGTGCATTTTCGGGCATAACAATTACAGATTTTATACCCATAATTGATGATGCAAGAGCCAAGGCTTGAGCATGATTTCCACTTGAATGAGTTACTACTCCTTTATTCCGTTCTAAGGGATTCAATAATAATAGTTTATTGCAAACTCCTCTAAATTTAAATGCACCTACTCTTTGAAAATTTTCACATTTAAGATAAACTTCAGAGCAAATTTTTTTATTTAAAGTACGTGAATTTAAAACATATGTTTTATTTATAAAAGGTTTAATTCGGTAATATGCGTCTTTAATATCTGTAAGATTTAGCATTATTTTTCAATAGTATTATTTACTATTTGAACTCTTTTATTAAAATAACTTATATTTTTCATATCTATATTGAAAAAATTACTTTTAGTATAATTAATCATATATTAAAATTCGAAAAATATAATATATATTATCGATTATTCAAATATATCCATATAAATACATTTATAAAAAATGAATATTATTTATATTTGTAAGGCGACATATTATGTATAATAAAATTCAAAAAAAAATTATAGCTTATATTCTAGCATTCTTTTTTTTACTTTCAATAATAATACCAGTTTCTTCAGAAAAAACTAGGGAATTGAAAAACGTCATAACAAACATTTCAGATGATGTAGTATCATTGATTGAAAAAGTGAATGAGTCGTTAATATCCTATTACCTTGAAAAACTTGTTTCATATGCACCGCGATTCACTGGGACTGAAAACTGTCGACAATCAGCAAAATATATTTTTGATGAATTTAAAGCATTAGAACTTGATGTATCCTATCATAATTGGAAGTCATCACAGTATAGTTCTCAAAACATTGTTGCCACGTTAAATAGAGATGATGCATCTCATGATTCTGTGATTATTCTTTGCGCTCATTATGATACAACTGAAACCTCGCCCGGAGCAAATGATGATGGATCTGGAATTGCTACACTTCTGGCAATTGCAAATATACTGAGTGAGTTTTCATTTAAAAATATTATTCGTTTTGTTGCTTTTTCAGGTGAAGAAATCGGTACTTATGGAAGTCATTTTTATGCAAGAGATTGTTATGATGCAGGTGATAATATTATTGCTGTTCTAAACATTGACACAGTTGGTTTTACAACAGATGCAGGTGAACAATCTCTGTATTTGTTAAAAACTGATAGATCTCAATGGATTTCTTTAATGGCTTTTGAAATATGCAAAGATTATAATCAGTATTTAGATATCAATATAAAGCCTATTGCAAATCGTAGAAATGATCATCAATCTTTTCTTGAATATGGTTTTAATTCAGTTCAATTTGTTCAATTAGAACGTGGGGATTATCCCTTACATACTCCTAATGATACTATTGATAAAATAAATTACTCGTATTTATCTAAGGTTGTTAAACTCGTTCTTATTCTTGGTTATAAAATATCTAATATGGAATTTGATACTCGAGTTATTTTAACTTCACCAAAAGAAGGATTTCTATATATTTTTAATAATCCCATCTTTCATCTTCCGGGGTTTAATATTCGTGGAACTGGTTTAAGAGGAATGACTTATTTAATTGGAAACACCATTGCTGATGTTAAGATTTCAACAAATGAGAATATTAATAGTGTAGCATTTTGTCTAGATGGCCATTCTGCATTTTCAGGTTTTCTTGAAAAACCGCCATATGAATGGAAAATTGAAAAACCTTTTTGGACAATTTTGCCATTACTTGGTAAGCATACACTTAGTGTCTTTGTTACTACAGAATCAGGTATAGTTGCTTATGATGAGATGGATATATTCATACTCTCCTTTATTTAAAAAATTATTGAATTGAACGCTGGGAAAGGGACATCATCATAAGAAATACCCGTAAATATAACCTTGGGGTTAAACATATATTTTGACCAAATATGTACCATAAAATCAGAATTTAACAGAAGGAAAACATGGATTTATAGGCAAAAAAAGGCGGTGGAAGGAAATTAATCTAAAAGTTA
>JAJISJ010000065.1 GCA_022848765.1 Thermoplasmatota archaeon | reverse complement strand
ATTATAATAAAAAGAGTTAACTCCCACACATCAAGTAATTGATAAAATATTATTATACCCGTAATCCATCCTAGAGAATACCATAATGACCAGTATTTCATTTTTTTGTATAATAGATAAATCCCGATGATTGATATTAGATAAAATAATGTTATTAGATATTCTATTTCATAATAATTTAAAATAAATTTTAGAATAATTACAATAAATAAACCGGATATAATCCCTTTTATAGCTCTTTTAAACCCAAAGTAAATCTTTGACATAAAATAAAATGATTAAATATGAAATTATTTAAGTTCATTCCGTCCTAAGTATTAAATATTAAAACTATATTCGGAATTATCCTTATAGTTATCTTGGAGAATAAAATAATGGCACGAATGCATGCAAGAAGAAGAGGAAAATCTGGATCAACTCGTATGTTTGGGAGAAAAAAACATCCTGATTGGAGTTCATTAAAACCTAGAGAAATAGAATCTCATATAATTGATCTTGCTAAAGCAGAAAAATCTACAAGTGAAATTGGTATAAAATTAAGAGATCAATTTGCTGTTCCAGATGTTAAAATAGCAACAGGAAAAAAAATATCCCAGATACTTGAAGATAATAAGATCCATTCCGAAATACCTGAAGATGTAAAAAATCTAATAAGAAGAGCACTTCACATCAGAGACCATCTTGAAGCACATAGAAAAGATAATGCAAATAAAAGAAATCTTAATCTTACAGAAGCTAAAATAAGACGCCTTGCAAAATATTATCGCTCAAATGAAAAAATTCCACAAGATTGGAAATATAACCCAAAACAAGCAAAACTTATGTTTGAATAAGTCACTATATTTTTTAATAGTGTTTAATTTTACCATTAAGTATGATAGCAGATGTTTTCGAATTAAGTAAAAAAGCATCGAAAATGATTTCATCAATGCCAAAATCAACTAGATTTAGAGTTATATCACATTACGATGCTGATGGAATATCTGCTGCAGGAATCATGTGCAAAACTCTTTACCGTGAAGGTTTTGAATTCCATGTTAGCCTCATGAGAAATCCATTTACAAAAGGTTTGGAAAGAATTAAAAATGAGGAAAATGAAATCATTATTTTTACAGATATGGGCAGCGGTCAGATTGATACAATTGAACAATTAAAAAGTAAAGTTATTATTATCGATCATCATCAATTTCAGAAATCTAAAACAAAAAAAAATATCATTCAGATAAATGCAAATTTATGCGGCATAAATGGAAATTATGAAGCATGCGGTTCAAGCCTAAGTTATTCTCTTGCAAAAGCAATAAATCCAAATAACATCGATCTTGCTGCTTTAGCAATAGTAGGAGCTATTGGAGATAAACAATATATTGGTGGAATTAGAGGTTATAATAAAAACATTCTAGATGAAGCGATAAAAAAAGATGTATTAACAAAATATATAGGGTTAAAACTTTCAAGGGGATCAATTTTCAATTCTATATATTATTCAGTTGACCCATATTATTCAAGTTTATCAGGTAATAAAGAAGCAATATTGGAATTATTGGATAAATTAAAAATTGATGCTGATAAAAACTGTAAAGAGCTTGATGAAAAACAGGAGAAAAAAATTAATTCATTTCTTTTGCTAACATTAATAAAAAATGGGTGTGAAAAAAATATACTAGACACTGTAATTAGAGATAGATATTGGTCAAAATCATTACAAAATGAGTTAGAAAGATTCGCGGATCTCTTAGATGCATGTGGAAAAGGCGGAAATCGTGGATTAGGTCTATCAATATGTTTAGGTGATGAAAATTCATATAATGAAGCAATTTTACTTGAAAAAGAATATAAACAACAGATTCTAAATGAATTATTAAATTTAGAAAAAAATGGTTTTTTAGAAAAAAAATCTTTTAAATATTTCTATAGTAACAAATCATCTATTGGTGGTGTTATAGGTGGTATTGCAATAAATTACATGTTAGATAATAAAAAACCATTATTTTCAATTGTCCGAAAAGAGGATGAATTACATATATCATGTCGAGGAACACAATTTCTCGTTGCAAATGGCTTAGATCTTGGTTTAGCAATGAAAAAAGTAGCCTTAAATTTAAATGGTAATGGAGGGGGGCATAAAATTGCTGCCGGGGCTTCCATACAGTCTGATAAAGAAAATGATTTTTTAGAAAAAACAGATATAATTATCTCTAAACAAATAAAAATTAAGGAGATAACATGAAAATATCATGCAATGTAAAAATTGATTATGAAAATGAAAAAGAAACAAATGCAATATTAAATTCAATAGAAGTTGATAATTTAAATTATATTCAATCAAAAAAAAATGGCAAAACACTAGTGACTCGTATAGAGAGTGATTCAATATCTTCTTTAATTCATACTTTGGATGATTATTTAGCTTGTGTATCAATAGCAGAGAAAATAATTAAGAAAAAATGATTACAGTACAAATATAGCAATATTTGAACTTTTAATTTAAATGTGATAAAATGATAAAAGATTTATCAGATAAAAAGAAAAAATATGCAATATCAAAACATCATGCTTGGGCGGGATCAATTCTTCTGACGATCTTACTTGCTGTTAGAATTTTTTTTGAAACCTCAAATATTAATGAATATAATGAATTAATTTTGATAATCGGATTTTTTATAATTGTATATATGTTAATATCGCTAATATTCACATATAAATATCGTTCGGGTCTTTCATTAGATGTAAAAAATATTGATGCCACAATTAGTTCAAATAAGTTAGAAAATATTAAAATGAAAGAAAAATACAATAAAAATTATTCAAAGATTGAAAAGAAGAAAACTAAGGAGAAATTAAAGAAGTCAAAATGATTTATTTATATTAATCCGAAACATTATTATATCATTTATTATATGTATATACTTAGGCGGAGAGATGGGATTGCAAGTAGATACATATTAATTTTTTTTAATGACGGTGGTAACACCTCCGCCGCCTCCCCCAAGAATATTTTTTTAATCATTATATTTAAAAACAATAATTTGTTTTACTGGAATTGGTTCTATGAAATTATTACTTATACATAGTGATTATATCGAATATGAAGTAAAAAATAAAGCAATTTCAAATCCTGAAGAAATTAAATTAAAAAAAGATAGACTCGAAGAAGTATTAACAGTTTTTATAGCTGTAGAAAAAATTGATGAAAAATCACCGAATCAAACTGTTTTAGATGCTTCTAATGAGATAGAAAAAACAGCTGAGCAACTGAAAGTAAAAAACATTATGCTCTATCCTTATGCTCATCTATCATCAAATCTAGGTAGTCCAAAAATTGCAAAGGAAATTTTAATTGAACTTGAATATAATCTAAAAAATAAATACTACAATGTTAAAAGATCACCTTTTGGATGGTATAAAGCCTTTAAAATATCATGTAAAGGTCATCCATTATCAGAACTTTCAAGAGATATAATTGCTGGTAAAGAAAAGGAATCCATAGAAAAAGAAAAGGAAATAAAATCTGAATGGAAAATATTGACACCAGAGGGGGAGTTCATTGATGCTGAAAAATTTGATTTTTCAGATTATGAAGATCTTAAATTATTATATGAATATGAGAGTAAAGGATCTCGAAAAATCATTGGTGAACCTGCACATGTTAAAATGATGCAGTCCCTTGAATTAGTTGATTATGAACCTGCAAGTGATTCAGGTAACTTCAGATGGTATCCAAAAGGAAGAATGATTAAGGGGCTTTTAGAGCAACATATCAATAATATAGTTAGAGATATAGGTGGAATGCAGGTAGAAACTCCAATAATGTATGATATAGAACATCCTGCATTAAGTGCTTATTTAAAGAAATTTCCAGCTAGACAATATCGGGTTAGATCTGATGATAAAGAATTTTTTCTTCGTTTTGCAGCATGTTTTGGACAATATATGATAGCAAAAGATATGACAATTTCATATCGAAATCTTCCTTTAAGGATGTACGAACTTACTCACTATAGTTTCAGAAGAGAACAAAGCGGAGAAACAAGTGGTTTAAGGCGATTAAGATGTTTTACAATGCCAGATTTGCACACATTTTGTGCAGATTTAAATCAATCAACAGAAGAATTTGAAAGACAATTTATAACATCAATGAAATGGATGAATGATTTGAAACTACATCATGAGGTTGCAATAAGATTTGTAAAAGAATTTTTTGATAATAATAAAGAATTAGCAAAAAATCTTGCAAAACTAGCTCGAAAACCAATACTAATTGAACTATGGGATGAACAATATTTCTATTTTGTAATGAAATTTGAATTTAACGTTATTGATTCAATGAAAAAAGCAAGTGCCTTATCAACAGTACAAATTGATGTTGAAAATGCAGAAAGATTTAATATATCCTACACAGACGAAAAAGGGGATAAAAAATACCCTTATGTTTTACATACAAGTATATCAGGTAGTATCGATCGTTGTGTTTATGCAATTCTTGAAAGAGAAGCAATAAAGATAAAACAAGGTCAGAAACCCATAATACCATTTTGGATATCCCCAACACAAATAAGATTAATACCAATAAAAGATGAATTTGTAACTCTTTGTAATGATTTTATCGATAATTTAAATGAATTATCAAAAAATTATACAATTAGAATCGATATTGACGATAGAGATGAGAGCGTTGGAAGAAAAATCCGTGATGCAGAAAAAGAATGGATTCCAATAATAATTGTTATTGGAGATATGGAAAAAGATACTAAAACATATAAACCAAGATTTAGAAATTCAGAAATTGGTGAAAATGATAAATCATATATACTAAATGATTTAAATAAATTAATAATTGAAAAAATAAAAGACTATCCGCAACAAAAAATACCATTACCGATTTATATCTCAAAAAGGCCAAAATTCAAATAAAAAATTATTATTATATATATTTAAAAAATTGAATAACTTGGGAGGTTCATTTATGATAAAAAGAAGCAAAATTCAGGAATTAGTAGAATCATATGATCATGATAAAATAACTGTTGGTGTTTTAGGTGGACATTCAGCTTTAGATGTTTGTAGAGGGGCTAAAAAATATGGATTCAAAACCCTTGCTGTTTGTCAAAAAGGTAGAGAAAAAACATATACAAATTATTATAAATCTAGATTAGACGGTAGAGGGTGCATCGATGAAACAATAGTTTTAGATAAATTTTCTGATATAACAAAAGAAAATATTCAAAAGGAATTAATTAAAAGAAATACAATATTTATTCATAATAGATATTTTTGGGTTTATTTTGATTTTAAAGATATTGAAGAAAATTTCAATGTTCCAATTTATGGGACCCGCTCAATGCTTAAATTGGAAGAGCGAGACGTTCCAAAGAATCAATATTATTTACTTGAAAAAGCAGGT
>JAJISJ010000064.1 GCA_022848765.1 Thermoplasmatota archaeon | reverse complement strand
TATAAGGATATATCTACAATTTCTTTATGGGAGGTTTTAGCAGAGAGTAATTTCTTTAGTTTTCCTGATTGTAATGGAAAAGAAATGTCGATAATAGATGCCTGTCCAACCCGTAGTGAGGTGCGTGTTCATAAGGCAATCAGATCTCTACTAGATAAGATGAATATAACATTAATTGAACCTGAAAAAAACAGGTATAAAAAGCACTTGCTGCGGTGATAGTTTTTGTGGGAAAATATCTACAGAAAAGGTTAAGATGATGATGACTGAACGTGCATTAGAAATGCCAGTTGAAGACGTGGTTACTTATTGTGTATCCTGTACAAAATCTCTTTTTATAGGGGGAAAGAAACCACATTATATGATAGATCTTTTATTTAGAGAAGAAACTATTCCTAAAACCATCGAGCCAGATCAATGGCATAAAGAGCTTGACGAATATATAGAAAGCCATTAACACATTTTTAATAAAGAAAAAGAGTTTGTCTCTCAGGAGGCTTCAAAACAAAGTTTTTTGTGTTGAATGGTCATTTAAAAATAAATAATTATTTCATTCAGATACTAGTTTATATATTAAGGTAATCCTCGAATGAAATAATTATTTTTATTTTACAAATTTAATCCATATATTTTTTTAACCACGTTTCCTCTATCACTGTTTTTACAAATCTTGCAGCTAAAATTGCAGTTTCACCATGATCATAAGGTGGACAAACTTCCATAACATCAAATCCTATAATATCCTGAGAAAAAAATTCAATACATTCAAGAATATCAAATGGTGAAATACCAAAAGGTTCAGGAGTACTCGTACCTGAAGCAAATGAAGGATCTAAAACATCAATGTCCAATGTAAGATAGATTTTCTTATCTTTAAATTTATTTTTAATTTTTTTTAAAGCTTGCTTTATCCCATTTTTATGTATATCATATGAATCAACCCAAAAGAGTTTATCCTTTTTTGCCTCAAGGAATTCTCTTTTTTCCGCTGATCTAATACCTAAAATTGCAATATTATCAATATTAATTTTTTCAGATATTCTTCTAATAACACAAGCATGATTATATTTTTCATTCTCATATATATCTCTATAATCCAGATGGGCATCAAGAGATAATACAGCAATTTCATCTGAAAATGCTTGAATAATGCCTGCAGTAATCGAATGATCTCCACCAAGAGCAATTGGAAATTTTTTATTTTTTAACAGAGATAAAGTATAAGTTTTTACTTTATTAATAACTTCATTAGATGAATTCTTTTTTAGTAAAATATTTCCAAAATCATGGACTTTTATATCCTTAAAATCGACTTTATTTTTTAAATTATAAGTTTCAAAATTCCAACTACTGAATCTTATTTTATCTGGTGCCAAATTTGCTCCTAACCTAAATGAAGAAGTTTTATCATATGGAATTCCAAATATTACATACTCTGAATCATTAAAATTAGAATCAGCATCGGCAAAATAATCAGGAAAATTCATGTTTACCTAATTAGATTTTAACTAAACTCTTGTTATTTTTTTCCTACCCAATGCATTTAGATATTGAATTTCTTTTCCTGACTCTAGCTGACCTTTATATTCATCAGGGATAGGCATTTCAAAAGTTTCGTATGTCTCAAGATCCATAAGTTGAACAATATCACCCATTAAAGAAAGTACCTGGGCAGTCCTTTTATCAATTATTGGAACATGTACTTTATGCTTAACAGGTTTCACAATGCTCTTTTTTTGCCTATCAAAAATACCAATAGCTTCAATACGGGCTTTTGCTTCACCATGTTTACCAGGTTTCGAAGTAGAAATACTTACAATTTTACATGGCTCATCATCAATAATAATATATCTATTTACCTTTAAATTTCTTATTTCCGATAATTCTTTCATTCATCATTCCTCAGATATTTTATATACAATATCTTGTTCTCTAACTCTATCTTTTACTTTGATTCCAACATCATCACCAGATTTTACCATTTCAACTGGTTTCCTATCAATCTGCATACTATCGATCTTTTGTTCAAAATCTGTCGTAGAACCAACAAAATGTATTGTATCCCCTAATTTTAGTTCTCCACCAGTTATTCTAATTGCAGCAACATTTACATTTGTAAAAAAATGCTCAACAATACCTATCTTTTCCTCAACCATACCTAATCACCAATTGATAATATCATAAGTTGTACTTAAGATTGTCACCTTTAATCCCTATTAGCTATTTCATATATCGCTTTTTTACCATGTTTAAGACAAATAAAAGCTTCCCACTTGCCATCCCAATCCATAGAATTACTACAAATTGGACAAGCAAGATGTGTTATTATTTCTCTATGTTGCTTGACACTTTTTTTTAATATTTCAGCTTTAATTTTTTCTGTTGGATTTAAAGTATCCATAACATAAACAGTTCCCTCAGAAGGTGAAAAAGGAGTATTATCCACTTTCATTCTTTTTTTTCTATAAGCCTTCATCTGCTGTTTAAATTTCTCCTGCATCGTCTGTCTTCGACCCATTATATCAACCCAATAATATCAATACTTATGAATAAAGTTTTTGACTAATAACATATTCTGTTTAATAGAAATCATGAAATTAGATGAAATTCCATTAAATAAACATATAATTAATGTTCTAAGAAATCATAAAATCTTTGAACTTTATCCTCCTCAAAAAGAAGCGTTACCTCACGTGATTAATGGTGAAAACATGGTTCTTTCCATTCCAACTGCAAGTGGAAAAAGCCTCATCGCATATATTGGAATTGTAAATAAATTAATTCTTGAAGGGGGAAAAGCACTTTATATCGTTCCATTAAAAGCGCTTGCAAAGGAAAAATATGAGGAATTAAAATTATTTGAAATATTAGGATTAAAAATTGGGATTTCAACTGGGGATCTTGATGACTCGGATCCTAGATTATTTCGATATGACGTAATTGTTTGTACCTCTGAAAAAGCAGATTCATTATTAAGACATGGAGTAAATTGGGTAGATAAAGTCAAAGTTTTAGTAATTGATGAAATACATTTAATAAATGATCCGGATCGTGGCCCAACTCTTGAAGTTATAATCTCAAGATTTAAAACATTGAACCCGAAAACACAAATTATTGCACTTTCAGCTACAATAAAAAACGCTGATGATCTATCAACATGGTTGAATGCAAAATTAATAAAATCGTATTGGAGACCTGTTCCCTTAAAAGAAGGGGTATGTCTAAAAAATAAAATTAAATATGATGATGGAAAAACAATAACAATTAATGGAACTGAAAAAAAACCATTAAATAATTTAGTAAAAAATTCGATTAAAAACAAAGGCCAGGTTCTTGTTTTTGTAAATACTCGACGATCAACAATTTCAGTAGCAAATGATTTATCAATGATAATGGAAAAACTAATTGATAAAAATGAAAAAATGAAATTAGCTACTATTCTTAAATCAATAAAAAACAATATTTCAGAAATTAATAGTGTTGATAAAAAATTATTCAACTGTATAATGAGAGGAGTTGCATTTCATAATGCTGGTCTTTCAAGTAGACAAAGACAAATGGTTGAAAATGGTTTTAAGAATCGTTTAATTAAGTGTATTGTTGCAACTCCAACCTTAGCAGCAGGTATAAACATCCCTGCACAATGTGTAATTATTAGGGATCTTTGGAGATATGATTTAAATTATGGTATGAGACCAATTCCAATTTTAGAGTACAAACAACAAGCTGGAAGAGCAGGAAGACCAAGGTATGATAAAACTGGAGAAGCAATTTCAATTGCTAAAAATGAAGATCAAAAAGAGCATATTTTTAACACATATATTCTAGGTGAAACTGAACCGATTTTCTCAAAACTTGGAAGTAAATCTGCATTAAGAATGCATTTACTTTCATCAATTGCTACTAATTTTGTTAATGATATTGAAAATATTTATAAGTTTATTGATAATACTTTTTATGCATGTCAATCAGAGACTTATGCATTAAAATATGATATAGATGAAACACTTAATTTTTTAATTGAAAATGGATTTATTGAATCAATAAATGAGAGATATGAATCAACTTTGTTTGGAAAAAGAACATCCTCTCTTTACATAGATCCATTATCAGCTTTATTATTAAAAAATGCTATTGAAAAATCTAATTGTCTACAACCATCTTCTTTATCATTTATTCATGCTGTTTGCTCAACACCTGATGTTCGTTCTTTATATCTTAGAAAGGGTGATTTTTGGGTCGAAGAACAAGCAGATGATTTTAAAAACGAATTTTTAGTTGATAAACCAGATATATCTAGTAATGAATATGACTGGTTTCTTAGTGACCTGAAAACCTCATTATTGGTTATTGATTGGATAGAAGAAATACCTGAGGATGGAATAATAAGTAAATATAATGTTGGACCTGGAGATATTCATAATATTGTAGAAATGGTTGAATGGCTTCTTCATGCAGTAAGAGAATTTGCTAGAATGTATAATTATGAATATGTAACTATTTTAAATGATTTAATTACACGAGTACATTATGGTTGTAAGAAAGAACTTTTAAATCTCGTATCGTTAAAAGGCATCGGAAGAATAAGAGCTAGAGCTTTATATAAAGAAAATTTCAAAACCATTAATGATTTACGCAGAATTCCTTTAGTAAGATTATCAAAAATTAAAACAATTGGTGAAGGTGTTGCAAAAAACATTAAAAACCAAATAGGAGAAGATGATAGAGGAAAAGATAAAGATATATCTGAATTTGTTTAATATATAATTAGGGTTAAAATAAATATGTATAAAATATTTGGCGCAAAAGGATCAATCGATGATACAAATAATTTCATTGATAAAATTACAGTTTTCTCAAAAAAAAAAAATATCCTAATCCAAGTTTTTGATGCAGATTTAATTTTTGGAAAAAATCATATCATAACTTCAATTAATCACGCATTAAGAGCAATAGAAAGAAAGAAAAATACAACTAATTCAGTGGCTATGGAAATACTACTTTATGCGTCTGGTGAAAGACAACTGAAACTCGCAATTCCAAAAATGGGTATAAAATATAATACAAACAAAATTGCCTTTATAGTATTAAATAATATCAATAGTGATATCAATATATCAAATAATTTAATAGACGAACTATTAGGATTTTTATCTTTAACAAGATGTGATGATGTTTTAAATGGTAATGAAAAAACATTAAAAAAATTTGGAATAGGCAAAAATGAAATTAAAACTATTACTAAAAATAATTATGAAAAATTAGTAATTGAAAAGATTGCTCTAGTTGATATTATTAAATAATTATTTTAAAAAAAAGGAAAATAAATTATGAATGGAAAACAATTCTCGTTATTAGTCTGCATAGCAATAGCCGCAGGTTTTTTCGGAGGAATGGTATCCGAAAGCGTTTTCACTCCGCGAACAGCACTGGCTGAAAAA
>JAJISJ010000063.1 GCA_022848765.1 Thermoplasmatota archaeon | reverse complement strand
ACCTCTAGTTACTAATAATTCGAATGATTTTAACATTCATATAATTAATATAACTTATTATTATACAAAATCAAATTGGGGAACAAAAATTAAAATAAACAAATAGAAAAAAAATTGATTTTAAACTTATATCAAAAAACAAATCATAATCTATTAAATAATCAAATTTAAAATCTTCTTGGTTTATGTTTTTGAAAACAATCCTTACAGTAGACGGGTCTGCTACCATCTGGTTTGAAAGGCACTTCTGTTTCTTTTTTACAATCTGCACAAGTAACCTTATGCATTTCTCTATTTTCTTTATACATTTTTTCTTATTCCTTATTTGCATCAGTACCTAATAACAAATATATAATGATTTCCTACTAATAATAAGATTAAAATATTCAGATTTCAAATATTCCTCTTGAATCATGTAATCTAATACATAAAATATAGAAAAAGAGATAATGATTTAAATGATATAATACATCAAAACACTCGTATTAAGAATTTATAACATAAAAATTCTAAAAAAGCCATAATTCATAAAAGTTTTTTGCTTGTAAGGAGAAAAATACATTTTTTATATTATTCCTTAATTAGAAACTTATAAAATATATTAATTTATTCAAATAAATAGGTAGGAGTGAGATATACAAAAGAGATATGAATATTATATAGTAAAATTTTTTATTATATAATGTAATATCTCTTTTTATTATATTCATTTGAAATAGGAGAGATAATCCTTATGGAAGAAGATGGGGCATTAATTATTAATGAAAAATCTAATTATAAAAAAATGGAAGGCGATTCGATGAAAGAAAATGGAAAATGTAAAACTGGTATCGATGAACTAGATAGAAAACTTGATGGGGGCATACCAAAAGGAAATGCAGTTTTAATGGTAGGTAGCAGTGGATCAGGTAAAACAACTTTATGTATGCAATATTTAATAAATGGTGCAGAAATGGGCGAAAGAGGAGTATTCTTTACAATTACAGAACCATTATTTAAATTAACAAAAAATATAGAAAACTTTGGTTTTTATAAAAAAAAATATGTTGAAGATGGATTAGTAAATATAATTGATCTTAGGATTATCAGTGAAAGACTTGGATTAAATTCTGAAAAATATAATGTGGAAGATGCTAGTGCTTTACTTGAGGTTTTAAAAGATATTGCTGATGAATTGGAAGTGAAGAGATTAGTAATTGATTCAATAACCGCTTTATGCTATCGATTACAGTCAGATGAAATGATTCGAGATTTTATATTTAAACTTGGGTCCTCTCTCGCTGGAATGGGATGTACTACAATTTTAACTTCAGAAATCCCCCCAACAAAACCTGGTGAATTAAAATATTCTAAATATGGTATTGAAGAATTTATTGCAGATGGAATTATTTTTCTTGGAGATGTTAATAGAAGGGGAGATATAATTAGGACTCTTCAAATAATAAAGATGAGGGGAACATCACATAGTAGAACTAAATCTGCAATGAATATTTCCTCTAAAAATGGTATAGAATTAACACCTTTATTAAAATCTGGAGAGTGATTCTAATAACAAACACCTTAATTGATGGTTTAAAAGAAAGAATTGCGAACGCAGTATCAACAAATCAATCAACAGGAATAATAATTCCAAGTAATAATTATTCAGATTTAATATGTTCTTTATTTGAATATATGGATACAAAACCTGATGCTATTTGGGTTTATTTAACTATAACAAAACCTTTTGAGAGTCTATTTGATGATTATTCAAACTTAATCAACAATCAAAATATTATTTTTATTGATTGTATATCGCATGCTGCAGGCATATCAAAAGAAAAATCAAATTGTATCTATATTGAAAGTCCATCACAATTAGAAAGTATATTACTAGAAATAATGAATTCTTATAAAAATACTGATGATAAGAAAAATAAATATCTAATTATTGATTCTTTAAGTTCATTAGTAATATATAATGATGCTCCTCTAGTAACAGAATTTTTTACCCATCTGATAAATAGAACGAGATTATCAGATATTACAACGATATCATTAACCATAGAGGAAGAACTGAATGATAATATCAGAAAAATCTTATATCTTAAAAGTGATAAAATTATAAAATTAAAGGAGTCATTTATATAATCATTATTATTAATTTTTGGATGAGACAAAATGACAGATGTTGAATATATCAGTACTGGAATTGAAAACCTAGATAAACTTCTAGAAGGTGGGATCCAAAGAGGATTTACAACATTAATTCTAGGATCACCGGGGAGTAGTATTGAAATATTAGGAAAGCAAATAGCTTCAACTGATGATGTATTATATATAACAACTGAAGAAACAAAAGATGATGTAGCACAAACAATGGAAAGATTTGGATGGGGAATTTCTAATATTGATTTTTTAGATATTTCCTCAAAATTTACTCAACAAATTTTAAAAGGTATTGGCAGACCAATGAATAGTTTTGAACAAAAATCAAAATCCAAAATACTAGAATTAATAAAAGAAGGTTCATCAAGTATTCTCCCCGATTCAAATAGGAAATTTGATTATTTAGCAGATTTGTTAGATAGTATTAAAAAAACAACACGTAAAAAAATTATTTTAAATACATTAGATTTTTTTATTAGTGAATATCCTGAAGACAAAGTTTTTAGAATTATTCAAGAGATAAAAATACAAAATTCTGGAAAAAAAACAGCTTTATTTATAATATTAACAAAAGGAGTTCATAGTGAAATATTAGAAAAGAAATTAGAAGGTATTTCAGATTGTGTTATAGAACTTGAAGTACTTCAAAAAGGTTCAACCTTTGAAAGATTTTTAACAATTAAAAAATTAAGAAATTATGCTAAACGGATAGGTATAGCTAGATATGTTGTTGAAAGTAATGGTTTTGTTTTGGAAACAGTTGAAAGAATAATGTAAAATACTTATGCAAGTATTTATGTAGATGCCTATTCAACAGCCGACTATTTTATTAATGAGAAATACATTTCAAATAAGGATGCACATGGATGGGATACAAAATGATATCGATAGAGAGAATGCTCTCAATAAGAAAAGACCTCTTGTAATTAGAGCTCTTAGAAGAAGTAATGTAAGAAGAAAAATTGCACAATATCTTTTTGATATAAGTCCAAGTAGTAGTTATACATCTGAAATAGCACATAATGTTAAAACAACACCAACAAATGTTATTGGTGCTATTAGAGGAATGCATTCTAGATATCGAGAAGATGAATCTCTTCTATCTTTAAATATCGTTGAAATGAAAAAAGTAGGTAACGACATAAAACTTTATGAAATAACTCCTTTTGGAAAAGAAATACTAGAAACTATTAGAGAAAAATAATAATTTTAAATATAAATTATTATTTAAAATTTCAAAATTTTGTAATTGCAATTAAAAAATTATAAATATATATTTTTATTCCAACCATAGCACTTAATAATATGATATAGATACTATTAGAAAAATAATGGGGAATTTGAATTATGGTAAATCTTGATATTTCAAAATTCAAATATGGAACATATAAATTAAAAACAGGTTTTGCAAAAATGCAAAAAAATGGAGTTGTAATGGATGTAACAAATCCTGAGCAAGCATTAATTGCAGAAGAGAGCGGAGCAGTAGCTGTAATGGCTCTGGAGAGAGTACCTGCGGATATAAGGGCTCAAGGGAGTGTTGCTAGAATGGCTGATCCTTTAATTATTGAAAAAATAATGGATGCTGTAAGCATACCTGTTATGGCAAAAGTTAGAATTGGACATTTTGTTGAAGCACAAGTTTTAGAAAGTTTAGGGGTAGATATGATTGATGAATCTGAAGTTGTAACCCCGGCAGACCCGTTTTATCATATAAATAAAAATAAATTTAATATTCCTTTTGTATGTGGTTGTAGAAATTTAGGGGAAGCAGTTAGAAGAATATGGGAAGGAGCAGCTATGATTCGAACTAAAGGCGAAGCTGGCACAGGAAATATAATTGAAGCAATTCGACATCAAAGAATGTTAAATAATATGATTAGATTTTTAAAAATAATGGATGAAAATGAGATATACGATTTAGCAAGAAAATATTCCGATAGTTATCTAGATGCAATCAAGATTTTAACTGGTGAAAAAATAAAAGATGAAACTTTATTATTTGATGAATATAATTATAGAATTGTTTTAAAGGAAATATCAAAAATATTAAATGAGATTAAACAAATTCAAAGATTACCGGTTGTGAACTTTGCAGCTGGTGGTATAGCTACACCCTCTGATGCTGCAATTATGATGCAACTTGGAAGTGATGGAGTTTTTGTAGGATCAGGTATTTTTAAATCAGAAAATCCAGAAAAAAGAGCTAGGGCAATTGTTCAAGCAGTTACTCATTATGATAAACCTGAAATTATTGCAGATATCAGCAAAAATATTGGAAATGCAATGGTTGGAATAGAAATAGATAATATTCCAAAAGAACAACGATTGCAGGAGCGAGGATGGTAATATCTTTAAACATTGGTATTATCGGAATCCAAGGCGCAATATCTGAACATGTTCATTTGATGAATAAAATTTTTAAAATAAATCATATAAATGGTAAGATATTTTTTATAAAAAATAAATTTGAAATTAAGTCAATTGATGCATTGATTATTCCTGGTGGTGAAAGCACAACTATTTCAAAATTTCTACTCAATTTTGGAATTTATGATGAAATTTTAAATAGAATAAATGAAAATGATTTACCAATAATGGGTACTTGTGCTGGTTGTGTTTTACTTTCAAATGAAATAGCGAATGAAACAAAAGAAATTAGCTTATTAAAGGCAATGGATATGAAAGTTATTAGAAATGCTTTTGGTAGACAGAGAGAATCTTTCGAAAATGACATTTTCATAAATGTACTAGAAAAACCGTTTAATGCAATATTTATTAGAGCGCCAATAATAGAAAAAGTATGGGGAAAATGTGATGTGATAAGTAAAATAGATAATAATATTATAATGGCTAGACAAGATAAATACTTAGCATTATCCTTTCACCCTGAATTAACTAATGATTTAAGGATACATGAATATTTTTTAGAAATAATTGAAGATCATTTAAAATAAATTTCCCTCCGAATATTTTTCTCCCATTAGATAACAAGAATAAATATTGTAATAATATATTTACTTATAAATTTATTTAAAACAATTGTTATATTTTAATCTGTTACTATTCGTTGTTTTTCAGCCTGCTCACTCACAATCCTGTTGATTAAAAATACCCTCAAAAAATAATTATTTATCAATATGTATTGTGATACTCTTTTTTTTATTTGGCATAGCCTTTAGATATAATTTTGCTTATTTTGCATAATTTGTTTTGAAAAGCTACAGAGAGAAGAGAGATATAATCAATATTAGAAAATTTATTTTATGGATTGTGTTTCGCATAGTCTCTTGAGGTACTTTCGTAAGTTTCGCAATTTATGTTTCGCAAAGCTACAGAGAGTGGAGAGTATTCTTTTGTATAGCATCATAATAAAATTTATAATTGCAAATCAAAAAGAAAATCCAAAATAATATGTTTTTCCATCCTGTTGAATAAGAAGAGATAATGGCTTAAAAGGTGTTTTTTCTCCTGTTTTACAGGAGAAACAACCTTTTAAAGTAACTTTATATTTTAATTATCGGTGAAGATGAAAGATAAGAAACCTATGATCTGTAAT
>JAJISJ010000062.1 GCA_022848765.1 Thermoplasmatota archaeon | reverse complement strand
CGATTGGAAGAATAAAATCATTAGGCCTTATAATATTTTTTCTTTTGCATCATCAAAATTTGGTGGGAAACCTCATCCATTAGTTAATTTGATTTTGAAAATAAAACAAATATTTTTAGAGATGGGTTTTAAAGAAATTGCAGGAAATTACGTTGAATCCAGTTTTTGGAATATGGATGTTCTTTTTATACCTCAGGATCATCCTGCTCGAGAAATGCAAGATACTTTTTACTGCAATAATCCAAAAAAAATAATAATAAAAGATAGTGAATTATTAAATAAAATTTCAAAAGTTCATGAAGATGGAGGGATGACATCATCAACTGGATGGATGTATAATTTTTCGAAGGAGGAAGGAAAAAAAGCTTTACTAAGGACACATACTACTGTAAATACTATTAGATATTTATATGAAAACCCAAAGCCCCCCTGTAAAATTTTTTCAATTGGGAAAGTTTTTAGAAAAGAAAATATTGACTCAACTCATCTTCCTGAATTTTATCAAATAGAGGGGATTATTCATGAGGAAAATAATAATTTTAGACAATTAATAGGTATATTAAAAGAATTTTATAATAGAATGGGATTTGATAAAATAAGATTTAGACCAGGTTATTTCCCTTATACTGAGCCAAGTATGGAAATTGATGTTTTTTGGAATAATCAATGGATGGAATTGGGAGGTAGTGGTTTATTTAGACCTGAAGTAACTGAACCTCTTGGAGTTGCAAACCCTGTTTTGGCTTGGGGTCTGGGTCTTGAACGATTAGCAATGATGACTTTTGATATAACTGATTTGAGGAAACTATATTCAAGTGATCTTGAATGGTTAAGAAATCAGTCTTTAATTTAATATAATTTATTCAAAATATTGCAATTAAAATAATAATTAAATTAGAAAGCTTTATATAGAAGTGTTAGTATTGCGAAACACTCTTAATTATGATTTTAGGAGGAGGTGTAAAAAATTATGATGACTGGACAACAGCCAATAATTATATTAAAAGAAGGAACGAAAAGAGAAAAAGGAAAAGGTGCTCAATCAAATAATATTATGGCAGCATTAGCAATATCTGATGCAGTTAAATCAACTCTAGGTCCAAAAGGAATGGATAAAATGTTAGTTGATTCAATGGGAGATGTTGTAGTAACAAATGATGGAGCAACAATATTAAAAGAAATTGATGTAGAACACCCAGCAGCAAAAATGATAGTAGAAGTTGCAAAATCTCAAGATGAAGAATGTGGAGATGGTACTACTAGTGCCGTAGTTTTAACTGGTGAACTTTTAAAACATGCTGGAGAATTACTTGAACAAAATATTCATCCAACTGTTGTCTGTGCAGGATACAAATTAGCAGCGGATAAAGCAAAAGAAGTATTGAATAGAATAGCAATGACAATAAAACCTGATGATAAAAAAACTTTAAAGGATATTGCAACGACTTCAATGGCAAGTAAAGGTGCAAGTGGAGAAAAAGAAAAATTAGCAGAGGTTGTAGTAGAAGCAGTATTGGATGTACAAGAAAAAGTTGATAACAAAATATATGTTGACTTAGATAATATTCAAATTCAGAAGAAACAAGGCGGAGGAATTGCTAATACTGAAATAATCGAAGGAATAATTCTTGATAAAGAAAGAGTTCATGAAGGTATGCCAAAAATAGTTAAAAATGCAAAAATTGCTCTAATAAATACTGCATTAGAAGTTAAGAAAACTGAAGTTGATGCAAGAATACAAATTCAAGATCCAACACAATTACAAGCCTTCCTTGATGAAGAAGAAGGGATGCTTAAAAAAATGGTTGAAAAAATTAAAAAAAGTGGTGCAAATGTTTTAGTATGCCAAAAGGGAATTGATGATATTGCACAACATTACTTAGCTAAAGATGGTATTTTTTCAGTAAGACGTGCTAAAAAAAGTGATTTAGAAAAATTATCTAAAGCTACAGGTGGAAAAATTGTTGCAAATCTTGATGGTCTTACTTCTATAGATCTTGGATATGCAGGAAGCATAGAAGAGAAGAAAATCGGCGATGATAAGATGACATTTGTTACAAATTGTAAAAATCCAAAAGCGGTATCAATTTTAATAAGAGGAACAACTGATCATGTTATTGATGAATTAGAAAGAGCTTTACACGATGCATTGTCTGTAGTAAAAGTTGCTCTGGAAGATGGAAAAATGACATCTGGAGGAGGAGCAGCAGCAACTGAAATTGCTATGTCTCTAAGAGATTATGCGCCAAATGTCGGTGGAAGAGAGCAAATGGCAATAGAAGCATTTGCAAATGCTATTGAAATAGTTCCAAAAACATTATCAGAAAATGCAGGTTTAGATCCAATTGATATGATGCTTGAAGTCCGAAGCCAACATAAAAAAGGAAATATACATGCAGGAATCAATGTTCTCGTTGGAAAAGTAGATGATATGTTCAAAAATAATGTCTTGGAGCCATTAAGAGTAAGTTTTCAAGAAATTGAAGCCTCAACAGAAGCAGCGAATATGATTCTTAGAATAGATGATGTAATAGCATCAAAAGGTGGAGGCGCTCCACCACCTGATATGGGTGGAATGGGCGGAATGCCACCTGGAATGATGTAATAAAAAACATCATATCTTTTTTTTTTATTTTAATATTATGTCAATAAAAAAGAATAAATTAAAAAGAGAAATTACTTCAAAACAAGAAATTGATATTTTAGAAAATAAAATTAAAAAGAAAGAAATTCAATTAAAAAAATTTAAACAAGATAGTAAAAAAGATAAAGAGAAGTTTTTACTTAACATTGCTGATCTACAAAATTTATTAAAGAGAAATGAAAAAGAATTTGTTAAAGAGAAAAATAAATTGAAAAAGAAATATTTAGTCCTAATTGTCGACTTTTTAGAATTAATTAAAAAAGCCTATGATGATAAAAACCCTAAAAAAGGAATTAAATTAATTATAAATAATATTGAAAAATTATTACTTGATGAAAATGTAAAATATATTGAATGTATTGGAGAATCATTCGATCATAGAATTCATCATGCAATTACAACTATTGAAAAAAAAGATTGTAATGATGAAATAATACTTGATGAGTTAAAAAAAGGTTATTATGTAAATAATGAAATATTACGACCTTCTCAAGTTATAGTTTCAAAAAAAAAAAAAAAAGAAAAGAAAAAAAAAGAAATGAAAAAATAAATAGATTTAGGAACTACAAATTCCGAAGTAGCTATTATGGAAGCAGGTAAACCTAAAATAATTAAAAGTTCTGAAGGTGACCCTTATTTCCCATCAATTGTTGCAATAACAAAGGATGGAGAAAGATTAGTTGGAGAATCTGCAAAACGTCAAGCAGTAACTAATATTGAAGGTACTGTTCATCGAATAAAAAGAAAAATGGGTACCGGTGAAAAAATTAAACTTCATGATAAAGAATATTCACCGGAACAAATTTCAGCTTTTATTTTACAAAAAATAAAAAATGATGCTGAAGATTATATTGGTGAGAAAATTGAAGATGCAGTAATCACAGTTCCTGCATATTTTAATGATGATCAAAGACAAGCTACAAAAAATGCTGGAGATATTGCTGGTTTAAATGTTAAACGAATAATTAATGAGCCAACTGCTGCCTCATTAGCATATGGACTTGATAAGGAGGGTGACCATAAAATTGCTGTTTATGATTTTGGTGGAGGTACATTTGATATTACTCTAATGGACGTTGGTGAAGGTGTTTTTGAAGTACTTTCAACAAATGGTGATACAAAACTCGGGGGTACTGACATGGATAAAGTGCTTGTTGAATATTTATTAAATATATTTGAAAAAGAAAATAATATACAAATAGATAAAGATCAAAAAGCACTTCAGAGATTATATGAAGCTTCTGAAGAGGCGAAAAAAGAGCTTTCCTCAAAACTTCAAACAGAAATTAATTTACCGTATTTATCTGTAGTTAATAATGAACCTAAACATTTAGAGTTAAAAATTAATCGAGCAAAATTTGAAGAATTAATATCTCCAATAATCGACAAAACAGAAGGACCTTGTAAACAAGCCTTAAAGGACGCAAAGCTTAAGTCATCTGATATTGATCATATAGTACTTGTCGGTGGAACAACCAGAATACCAGCAGTAATAAAAAAAGTTGAAAAAATTTTTGGCAAGAAACCAAAAAGAAATGTAGATCCAATGGAATGCGTAGCTATTGGTGCAGCAATTCAAGCAGGAATACTTTCTGGAGAGATAGACAAAGACATTGTCTTACTTGATGTAACCCCTTTAACACTAAGCATAGAAACACTTGGTAGCGTAGCTACTGAACTCATCCAGAGAAACACCACGATTCCAACAAAAAAATCAAAGATTTTTTCAACAGCAGCCGATAATCAACCAAGTGTAGATATTAATGTTTTACAAGGTGAACGCCCAATGGCTATGGATAATAAAAGTCTTGGAAGATTTCATTTAGATGGCATTCTCCCTGCACCAAGAGGAATACCTCAAATTGAAGTAAGTTTTGATATTGATGCAAATGGAATAATTAATGTCTCTGCAAAAGATATTGGAACTGGAAAAGAAAAATCAATTAGAATTTCTGGTTCAACAAAACTAAATGATGAAGATATTGAAAAAATGAAAAAAGAAGCTAAAGAACATGAAAAAGAAGATTTGAAACGAAAGGAAAAAGTTGAAATACGTAATAATGGAGATGCTTTAGCTCATACCGCACAGAAAACATTAGATGAACTTAAGGATAAAATAGAAAAAGATGACAAAGAAAATATTGAAAAAGGTTTAAAAGAACTTAGAGAAGTTTTATCTGGAGATGATATTGAAAAAATACAATTAAAAACAGATGATTTAACAAACATAATGCAAAAAGTTACCACAAAAATTTATCAACAAGCAGCACAGCAAGCCCAAAAAGATTCGACATCAAAAGGTGATCAACAAGAATCCTGGTCAGGTCATCCTAATGGAGATGATGAATCAATAGATGTTGATTATAAAGTTAAAAATGATAAAAAATCTGGGAAGGATAATAAATAATTATCCTTTAATTTTTAATATTTAGTTATTGCTATATTATTATCATAATTATTTATTCAATATTATTTTTTTGAATTAAGGTTTCAGTAAGCGTTATAGTATCTGTTATTCCATCAATTATTCTAATTTTTTCTATTAATAATTTTCCCATTATATCAATATTTTCTACTTTAATCTTAACAAGAAAATCATATTCACCAAATATTGGATATATTTCTTTTATTTCAATAATATTTTCTAATTTTCTTAATATTGAATATTCTTTTCCAGGTTTGTTTTTAATCAATATAAAACCAGTTTTCATATTAAAACACCTTTTAAAATATATTATGTCTTCATTTAATATTTAGAATTTTTCATTAATACGATTTTTTTTTTATTATTATTGATCAAATTTATATATACTTAAATTACTATTGAATATGCATTTGACTATTTACCAGAGAAAA
The DNA here is from genome assembly GCA_022848765.1 of Thermoplasmatota archaeon. Lineage (GTDB taxonomy): Archaea > Thermoplasmatota > E2 > DHVEG-1 > DHVEG-1 > JAJISJ01. Next base: position 228 of record JAJISJ010000062.1, on the reverse strand, counting down.
AACCTTATTAAAGTATTTTGAATTTTTTTTAAATGGTGATGATGCACTATGAAAAATTCAGAACGTATTGAAGAGAAAAAAGACACATTCTTAATTTATGGCATTTCTTTATCAATTATATCTTATTGGTTCTGGATGATATTTAGTATTTAATAAATTGTTTTAAAAAATATTCTTAATTGATAATAAAAAATGTCTGATTTTTTTTTAAATAACTTATATAATTTT
>JAJISJ010000061.1 GCA_022848765.1 Thermoplasmatota archaeon | reverse complement strand
AAAATTAATTTAAGAGGTACAAAAAGAAATAGAAATAGTAGATGGTATGAAACAAAGAGTGTGATTAATAAAAGATTTATTATAATAAAAAGTTTTTTTGGAGTTGATTTTTGAATTATTGGAACAATTTTTATGAAACATTTTTCGTTTTCTCTTAGCATTTTAACTTCTATATCATTTATTTTTTTATTTACAAATATATTTTTCGACATTTTTTTCCTTTTTGATTTGTTTCCGATAAAGGTTTTTTATTAGAACTTCTTTTTATATTAATTTTTTTCTAATGATTAGATTTATTACTGAAAAATTGATTTTAAGGGAGGGAAGAAAGAAAACAGTTAAAAAATAATAAGTTGTCCCCATTGAAATAGAACTGTTTTCTTTCTAATATACGCAATAATATATTAACAATTGTTAATATTTAAACTTTTCCATATAATTGGTAAATAATAGGTTAAAAATAAGTAAATATTTAAATGCTAATATTTTTATATTAAAACGTGATATGTTATATCAAGGGAAGGCAGAAAGAGAAGTAGTATAATAATCTTCATATATTTGTCCCCATAATCTTTCTCCTTTTCCCATAAAAAAAAAGTAATAATTTTTTTATAGAAGGGAGGTGGGTTTAAAATCAAGATAACTTTAGGGAGGGATAGGCAAGTTATTGGAAAAAAGAACCCACCTCATTAATATTTTTATAATTCATACTATATATAAATTACTATTATCTGTATTTTTATTTAAATTATTGAACTATTATAAAAAATTGAATTACCAATCAGTAATTTAATTTAAAATCATTTTACTGGTTTAAATCTTGAACCAAGTTTTTTCATTACCTTTGGAAGGGTTGTATACTCCATATCAGCCATAGGAAGACGATGAGGCTCAAATGGCCCATGCATCCTCATATACTCAGTAATTTTTTGAGATTGCACTCTAACACTATCAAAAGCAGGATCATCAAACAAATCAACAGGATCAGTTAATATTCCATTTTTAAGTTGAAACCCTAAAGCTGTAACTCTAGGAGGACCATCAAATCTCGTACATTTCGCATCCTTAACAGATACAGGCATAAGAGGCCCATTATGAGATCCCCTCATCCATCCAGAAACAAGATGTCCATGTGAAAAACCTTCAAGAACCTCACCAACTGCAGGAAGACCAGATTGAGCCCTAACAGCACAAACAGGATCATCTTTTCCAACATATTCTCCAGCGATTTGATACAATTTTTCAGTAGAAATAACAGAAACAGGTTCTTTAGAATCCAATTTAGAACTATTTTTAGGAAAAACTCTTTTAACAACAAATCTAGATTTTGCACCAATCAAAGCTAAAAGATCATACATCTCTTCAGGAGATTTAAGAAAAACATTCTTATGTTCCTGGATATCCCATATTTCAAAAACAAAGCCATCATGAATCGAAGGATCAATTATTAAACCAGCAGTGTTAAATGGATCAGCAAATATCTTAAAAATTGGAAAATTAAATGCGCCAGGCTCTGTTTTATCCATCATAAATGCAATAATTGGTTCAGCTTTTCTTTCTGTAAATTCCATCTCAGCTACACCAGGACCCATTCCTTTAATATTCCCTGAAAAAGCATCGGATAATAAATCTTGTCCAGCCCCATATAATCCAAGATCTCTTGCTTTTTCTGTAGCCTCACAAAATGAATCCCATGCTAAACCATGTATTTCCTTACTATCAACACCGTTTGAATGAGCCATTATAAGTTCAAGATCATCGCCACAATGCGTTACATGAAAACTTTTGATCAAATTAGATCTCTTAGCTTCAATTAACTTTTTATTAGCAATTTTTTCAAGCTCAGGATGAACCAAAGCATGACCCGGCCAGCCACCAACATCTGCTTTAATAATACTAAATGTAGTTTTCATTATAATCCTCCAAATCACCATATTAAAAATATCCTTATAAACAATTTGGAAAATAAAATTATATGTTTTTCTTAGAAAAGTATATATTTTTATCTTTATTCGTGATAAGTGAGAGAACCAAAATGGCTTTAAAGATTTACAATACCCTTACTAAAAAAAAAGAAGAATTCATATCAATAGAAAAAGGTAAAGTAAGAATGTATGTCTGCGGAATGACTGTTTATAGTGATGCTCATATTGGACATGCAAGAACTTATTTCGCATTTGATATTATTAGAAGATATTTTGAATATAAAGGATATGAAGTTGATTATGTACAGAATATAACTGATGTTGATGATAAAATAATTAATGCTGCAAATAAAGAAGGTAAAAATGCATTAGAATATTCAAAAGGGTTCACAGATAAATGTTTAGGAGATTTGGATAAATTAGGGATAGGAAGAGCAGATTTATATCCAAAAGCATCAGAAACAATTCCAGACATGATTGAAATGATAAATAAAATCATTGACAATGGTTTTGGATATGAATCAGAGGGAGATGTATATTTCTCTGTTGAAAAATTTAAGAATTATGGAAGATTATCTGGACAAAAACTAGAGGATTTACAAACAGGAATAAGAATTAAACCTGGTGAAAATAAATTAAGACCACTTGATTTCACATTATGGAAAAAAGCAAAACCAAACGAACCATACTGGGATTCACCTTGGGGTAAGGGGAGACCAGGATGGCATATAGAATGCTCAACAATGAGTAGTAAATACCTAAATTTACCTTTTGATATACATGGAGGTGGGATGGATTTAATATTCCCTCATCACGAAAATGAAATTGCACAAGCAGAAGCGGCAACAGGAAAAAAATTTGCTAAATACTGGATGCATATTGGTCTATTAACTGTAAACGGGGAGAAAATGTCGAAATCTCTAGGAAATATTACCAATATTAAAGATCTCCTTAAATCATGGGATGCAGAAACTATAAGATTTTTCTTTGCTCAAGCGCATTATAGAAGCCCCCCAGATTTCAGTGAAAAAGGACTTACAAATGCCAAAAAAGGATTAAAAAGAATTTTTAGACTAAAAGAAAAAATGTATGAAATCTCTAAAAACACATCAAAAAATATTACTAAAGAATCTTTAAATAATGAAGAAAAAACATACTTAACTAATATTAAAAGATTTAAAGAACAATTTGAAAAAGCTATGGATGATGATTTTAATACCCCAGAAGCTGTTGGAATAATATTTAATTTCATTAATCAGAGTAATAAATACCTGAAAAATAATAAAAATCCAAGCCCAGAACTTTGCAAATACTCGTTAGAAAAATTAGTGGAACTTGGGAAAATATTAACATTATTTCAAGAAAAAAAATCTTCTGAATTAATAGATGACGAAGAAACATTAAATGAAAAAGAAAATTTTAAAAAAATATAAGAGAAATATTGATGAAAATAGTATTAAAAATATTATTAAAATACTCTTAGAGGTTAGAGAAAAAGCTCGTGAGAGAAAAGACTGGAAAACATCTGATAATATCAGAAATGAATTGGAAAAAATAGGGTATGAAATACAAGATACAAGCAGTGGTCCTGTTTGGAGAAAAATATAGTAGTATGAATAAAATATTAGTTGGAATCGATGGATCAGAGGGATCTCAACTTGCTCTCGAAAAAGCAATGATGCTTGTCTCAGAAGGTGGTGAAATTATTTTAATTGCAGTTGTACCCACCGTCAAGGAGAAAACTTTTGTTGAAATTGGCGTATATAAAAAAATAAAGATTAAAGCAGATCAACTTATTAAAAATACTATTAAAGAAATTGGAAGGGGAAAATTCAATATCCGTGGAATAGTTGAAGAGGGAGATGCTGCTGTGAAAATAATTGATATTGCAGTAACTTTAAATGTGGATTTAATAACACTTGGGAGTAGAGGTTCTAGTAAAATTGGTGTATATCCAATTGGAAGTATAGCAAATAAAGTAGTGCAATATGCTCATAAACCAGTGATGGTAGTTAGATAAAAAAAAATTATTTTCCTCGTCCCTGATTTGCTCGAATGCTAGGTCGAGCTTTTTCAACACCTTTTCCTTTATAATGAAGACCTCGTCCTTTACGACCAGCGCTTGTTTTACCTCTTAAAACCCTTCTTTTATTACTTGGATTGGTTATCCAATTAATTTTTGGATCTTTTATAATGACTGGATGATGAGGATCTACAAGAATGACTTCATAATAATGATATCTTCCATCTTCGCCTACCCAGTATGAATTTAAAACATTCATATTTGGGAATTTCTTTGAAGTTCTTTCTTCGGCTATTCTTTTTATACTCTTAGCTGCCGTGATTTTTGTGATACCCATTGCTGCAGGTCTTCTACCTCTACGGATATGATGTTTTCTTAAGCTACCTCTTCTAACTTTTGCGCGAACTACAATATATCCTTGTTTTGCTTTATAGCCTAATGATCGTGCCCTATCAATTCTTAAAGGTTTTTCTACTCTGAAAAAATTTTCTTCTTTTCTCCATTGGATAAGACGCTGCTGTTGCGGCGATTTAAATGAAGTATCAGGTTTTTTCCATTGATCTCTGATATATTCATACATACTTTTTACCATGATTTAATCACCTGTTATAAGATAAAGTGGGAGCATAGGAAGAGAATTCTTTATTTAAAACTTTTGTCATATAATATTTTAATTACGCCAGACTTAATAAGGATAATTATATTTCTTTCAAGGGGAAAAATTTAATGGATTATCTATTTAATAAAAAAATGGAGACGCTGAATAGACAAAGCATCAAAGATCTTCAATTGAAGAGATTAAGAAAAACTGTTAAAAATGTTTATGAGAATGTTCCTTTTTATAAAAAGAAACATTTAATGAATTGAAAATAACTGCAGATTATATTAATACTTTAAATGATATTGAAAAACTTCCTTTTACAACAAAAAATGATCTTAGAGATAATGCTCCTTTTGGATTTTTAACAACCTCTCTTGAAAAATGTTCTGAATTACATGCATCTTCAGGTACAACAGGGATTCCTGTTACTGTTTGTTATACTCCTAATGATATCGATGTATGGTCAGAAGTTATGGCAAGATGTCTATCCATGTCGGGTTTAACTAAAAAAGATGTTTTTCAGAATCCTATCCCATATGGGACTTTTACTGGTGCTTTCGGATTTCATTATGGAGCTCAAAAGATAGGTGCATTAGTGATTCCATCTGGACAAGGTCAGTCTGAGAGGCAACTTAAACTTATGAAATATTATGGAACTACCTTTATATCAGGTGTAGCTTCATATGCAACTCGTTTATCACAAGTAGCTGAAGAATTAGGAATTGATCTAAAAAAATTAGAAGTAAGAAATGGTCTTTTTGGAGCTGAAATGTTCACTATAGGTTTAAAAAATAGAATAATGGATTCCTGGAATATGGATGTACACGATATATATGGTTTAACTGAAATGTGTGGACCAGGTGTATCAACAGATTGTGATCAACATAATGGACTTCATTTATGGGAGGATCATTTCTTATTAGAATTTTTAGATCCAAAAAATTTAGAGCCTGTTGATTTAGAAGTAGAAGGTGAAATGGTATTGACTACTTTAACAAAAGAAGGGATGCCTATATTAAGATATAGGACTCGTGATATCGCAAAAATTTATGATCAAAAAATTTGTGAATGCGGAAGAACACATATCAAACATTCAACTATAAAAGGACGAAGTGATGATATGTTAATCATCCGTGGAACAAATATATATCCAGGTCAAATAGAGTCTGTTTTAATGAAATATCCTGAAGTTGGTAATAACTGGAGAATGATTATTAATACTGAAAAACAAGTTGATCAATTAACTGTAGAGGTTGAAAGTAAATTATCTTTAAGTCAAATGGAGTCAATGGAGTTAGAAGAAAATTTAAAAAAGGATATAAAATCAGTTTTAGTATTTAATCCAAAGATATTAATTTTGCAGCCTAAAAGTATTGTTCAAGAGGGTTTAAAGGCAAAAAGAGTTATTGATAATAGAAAAAGGGAATGATAATGGAAAAAATTATTGAAGATTTGTTAA
>JAJISJ010000060.1 GCA_022848765.1 Thermoplasmatota archaeon | reverse complement strand
GCGAGGCAGACCTGCGCGGGGCAGACCTGAGCGAGGCAGACCTGCGCGGGGCAGACCTGAGCTGGGCAAACCTGCGCTGGGCAGACCTGCGCTGGGCCATAGGCAATAATACCAAAATCAAAACAATACAAAAACCAACCATCAGTACCACAAAACATCATACCATCAGCAATACTAGGCGGAGCAGTAACACTAAAACCAAGATCATACCTCCATAAAACCTCACCAGTCACCTCATCAAGAACAAAAAAAGCACTATCATCATAATCCCTAGAACCAATAAAAATAAGACCCCCACTAATAGTAGGAGAACTAATATCAAAAGTACCAGCAACATGATTCTCCCAGATCAACTCACCAGAAATAGAATCCAACGCATAAACATAACCAAGAGTATCAGAAATAAAAACAACACCATCATGATAAGCATTAAAAGAAAGTGATCGGGCATATAAATTATAACTCCAAATCAATGATCCATCGTGTTCATTATATGCATTAATTGTACTGTCACCATATAATGATAAAAAAATATTACCTTTATCGTCAGCAGTTATAGAATTATCCCAAGAAATATCAGATAATATAATTTTCCATGCCAAACTACCATCTGAAATATTAATTTTATACATTTTTCCGCCAGATGTTGCAGTATAATAAAAATTATCTTTTAAGAGAGGTTTTGTAACACATAATGACCCAATGTTATATGTCCAATTGATACTTCCATCATTTTTATTTAATGCATATGCTTTATCCGAACAGAAATATATTTTATTTTCATCATATTGAATTGACTCGGGTATTCCCCCATATATTTTAATCTTCCAAATCTCTTCACCCGTACGCCTATTTATTGCAAACATATATTCATTACCTGGATCAAGACCATGTGAATCTGATCCAATATATACTACATCTCCATCAATAACTGGTCCAACATAACCTGGACCAGTAAATGTACTCCATAAAATATTTCCATTATTAGTATCAACAGCAAAAAGTTTATCATATCCATCACCATGAGTACTACAAGAACCAATATATGCCACGCCATCAAAATATGTGACTGCAGATTCTTCATAATTAGTACCAGTTGTATGAGCTTTCCATAACAACTCATGACCCAAAGATATATCATTTAATATAAGATCAATAGAAATATTACCAGAAAAAAACCAAATAGTATTTAGATCATTTAAATTTGAAGTATAATAATTCGAGAAAGCATAAACGGGCGATGTAATCGAAAAAATGAGAATAAAAATTATAACAACCGATTTATTTAATATTTAAACCACTCCTACTTTCAATATTATAATATATATGTTTTCTAAACTTAAATTTTATTATTAGAAAAAATATAGATATTTCAAAATATTATTTGTTAAGATATTAAACTTTCTCAAACATGAAAAAAAAATCATATAATTAACTGAATATTTACACACATCTTTATATGCCTAAATAAATATTTAAATTATTTAAATTTAAAATAAATTAAAAAATTGTATTTCATATATTCCATTTTTGAATACAAATATTTATTAAATGTTAAACATATTTTAAATAAAATAATTGTAACTGTTGACATATGATAAAAAAAAAGATATGGGGGTTTATTAGACTTCTACGACCTGAAATTTCAATTTTTGGTATTCTATGTGTTTATATTGGCGCGATTGCATCTGGATCATATTCATTTTCATATGAATTAGTATATGGAATGTTAGCTGTTTTTTTTATTGGTGCAGGCAGTATGCCTTTTAATGATTATTTTGACTGGGAAATTGATAAACTAAATCACCCAAATAGGCCTCTCTCAATTGGTCTTTTTAAACCAGTTTTTGGATTACATACAGGGGTTATATTTTTCATAATTGGTTTAATACTATCCTTTTTAATCAATTATCTATGTTTTATCATTGCATTAATAGCAATTATACTAATTATTATTTATGAAATTGCATATAAAAATAAGGCTTTTATTGGTAATATAATTGTTGCATTTACAACTGCTATTTCTTTCACTTATGGTGGCGCTATACTTGGAGAATTAATTAAACCAACTTTTTTCACATTAATCAGTTTTTTCATATTTCTAGCTAGGGAAATAATAATGGATGTTCGTGATTTTGAAGGAGATAAAATTACTCGAATCACACTTCCAATTAGATTAGGTAGAAAACCCGCAGCCCACCTAGCTTCAATTCTAATAATAATTGCAATGATTATGTTCTTTATACCAAGTTATTTAGGAATTTTCAGTGATTGGTACATTATTTTTGCAATACCAGTTGCTATAATAACAATATACAGTATAATTCTACTTTATAAGGATGTTAATAATGCATGGAAAACATCAAATATTTTACGAATAACAATGGCAGCTGGATTAATTATATTTATAATAGCATTAATTTAATAATTATTTAATATTGATAAATTTTAACTACTAAATTATTTGGTATACCCAAATTCTTTAAAAGCAAAATTCCACTCATTATAAATTCTCTCTTTGATTTTATTATCTATTGTATAATTATTTGTTTTGTAGTTCTTATGTTTTAATATGTATTTTTCAAAAGCAGTTTTTGATTTTTCAAAGCTATCCAATCCTAGTTTTATATATATTCTTTTTAACATTTCAAAAGGATTTTTCACAAAATCTTCATAACTAATCTCTATTAGATTTCCATGCGGGATAAATTTTTTATCTTTAAGATATTTAGTTATTAAGTTACGATAATTATATAAAATTTCATTATCAAGTTGATAATTATTTAATTTTTGAAAGGAAAATATTGGTAATATTTTTCTATAAAGTTTCCAAGTTGATAAATACACTTTATATGGGTTTCTATACATAAAAATAAATTTTGCATTTGGATATTTTTTAAGAATTATTGGAATTTTTGCTGTATTAACAAGACTTTTTAAAACAATTTGATTTCCATTATTTTTATATGTAATTTTTTTTAAAAAATAATCATACGTTTCAATCCATTTTTCTTTGATTCCATTGCTATTATTTTTATATAAGACATTTTGATCAAAATATTTTCTCATTTTTTTTGGGAAATACCATCCATGATAAAAAGAATATGGAGATAGATTAGCTATTGCGTATTCTTCTTCATAGGGTAAATCAGCATGTAACTCTAAATTATCCATTGGTCTCTTATTTGGTAAATGATTTTTAACAATATTCTTAAATAATTTTTCTTTTTTTATCATTATATTTGGAGTCATCGTTTCAAAGGTAGATACATATGCTAAATTTTTATCCTGCCCCATAAGATAATGTAGAAATGTTGTACCACTTCTCCAATGTCCGATTATAAAAATTGGAGATTTAACTTTAATATCATTTTTAATCTTATCAAAACTATTTTTTTCAAAAATTCTAAAAGGCGTCATTATTAGTATCATTATTGTAACATACAATGCTTTTGGAAGATATCTCCAATCAATATTAAATTTATTTTCAATTAAAATTTTTATCCAATTTACAAAAAATGTTCCCGATAAAGGTTGCTCTCCAATTTTTAAGAAATCTTTTTTATCAAAAGTTAATTTTTTCATATCCCCTCATTAGTTTTTATTGATTATTCCATTATTTTATTCTATAAATACCAATATCCAACCTATATTATAAAAATATTATTATTATGTGTAAATAATATCGACTATCGCCGAATAAGTTGAAATTTTGAATATTTTTAAAGAAGATTTTTTAAATGATTTTGATTTATAAAATTTTTATGAAACATTCAAAAAAAATTGGATTGAGTTTTGGATTAACATCTGGTTTAATAACCACTCTTGGTCTAATGGTTGGATTAAATTCTGGAACAAATTCTAAATTGGTAATTATTGGAGGCATATTAATAATAGCTATAGCTGATTCCTTATCGGATTCTTTAGGTATTCATATTTCAGAAGAATCTGAAAATAAACACACGCAAAAAAGATATGGGAATCAACCTTGTTTACATTTTTAAGTAAATTTATAATATCTTCTTCATTTATTATTCCTGTTTTATTTTTAGAATTAAATTATGCTATTTGGATTAGTATTATTTGGGGATTTACTCTACTATCTCTATTTAGTTATTATTTATCAGTTGATCAAAAAGTTAAATCATGGAAGATGGTAATTGAACATTTTATTATTGGCATTTCTGTTGTTATTATTGCCCATTATATCGGATATTGGGTTTCTGTCACTTTCATTTAATAATAAATATTTAACTATTAAATATTCGAAAATTATATAAATCATGATTGACAAATATTAACATGGGGACAAATAGTTATATGATAATTGTTGGTAGTATTGTAGATATTGATGAGGCTAAAGAAATTGAGGAAATTGCAAAGATTTCTATGCTTGGTAAAAGGATTAGAAGTTTAATACATGAAATTGTAGTTTATTAAATTAATAAAAAATCATTATTTGTATAGCAATATTTATATAATTCTTTATAATTTAATTTATTGGAGAATGGGGGAATGATTTGGATTTTTTTATAACCCATCTTTCCTCACACCAACCTTCTAAACAGAACCTCCATTCTCCCTTTTTCTTACAAATATCCTCTCTCCCGATATAATTTGCATCTCCAAAAATCTATAATAAATAAACCATTTATAATGATTTTGAAATTATTTAATTATAATAATTTTAAGATAATTATAATTTAAAAAGATAGTTTATGATTTACAAATATTAATAAATACAACCAGAAAAAAATTCAATAATAAAAAATCTTATCCAATAAAGAAGATTTTATATATGGTTAATATATAGGGAGCGAGTCCAAAAACGAAAAGTATAGGATTTATCAATAATTAAAAAAAAATAGGAATATATTAGATTCATATAATAATTCATAAGATTCAATACAAATGTAAGATAGGTTAAAGGAGATACGAATATGGTTGAGTTCAAAGTAGTGATAAATGATATTAAAAATGGGAAATCTCATCAAGTTCAAGTTAGCGGACATCATGCAAACTCTCTAATTGGAAAAAAAATTGGAGATGAAGTTGATGGAATATTTGTTCAACTCCCTGGTTACAAATTAATATTAACAGGAGGAACAGATAAAACAGGATTTCCTATGAGAAAAGATTTCCCTGGAATGGGTAGAAGAAGATTATTATTAAGTAAAAGTAAGGGTTTTAAATCAAAAGAAAAAGGATTAAGAAGAAAAAAAACTATTAGAGGAAATACAATAAATCAAGACATCGTTCAAATCAATATGAAGGTCGCTAAATTCAGCTCCAAACCCATCGATAAACTTTTAATCAAAGAAAAAAAAGATGAAATAGATGATAAAAAGGAAGGGGAAAAATAATTCAAGTAAAGAGGAAAATTAATGAGTTTACCAAAACAACCAGAAATAAATATAGGAATGATAGGACATGTTGATCATGGTAAAACTACATTAACTCAAAGTTTAACCGGAAAATGGGCAGATGAACATTCTGAGGAACTAAAGAGAGGTATCTCAATAAAACTGGGATATGCTGATTCAGCTTTTTATAAATGCCCAAATTGTGATGATCCGAAATGTTATTGTAATTCAAAAAAATGTCCAGAATGTAAAACAAATACTGAATTATTAAGGGTTGTTTCATTTGTTGATGCCCCAGGTCATGAAACACTAATGGCAATCATGCTTTCAGGTGCAGCTATAATGGATGGAGCAGTTTTAGTAATTGCAGCTAATGAACCCTGTCCACAACCACAAACAAGAGAACATCTTGCAGCCTTAGACATTGCAGGAATAAATAAAATAGTTATTATACAAAATAAAATTGATTTAGTATCAGAAAAAAAGGCAATAAAACATTACGAACAAATAATAAAATTTGTGAAAGGTACATGTGCAGAAAAGGCTCCTATAATTCCAGTTAGTGCTCACCATAAATTAAACATTGATGCTTTAATAAAAGCTATGGAAGAGTATATACCGACTCCAAAAAGAAATAAAGAGGAATCTCCTTTAATGTATATTGCAAGAAGTTTTGATATAAATAA
>JAJISJ010000006.1 GCA_022848765.1 Thermoplasmatota archaeon | reverse complement strand
TTGGATTATAATCTACATTATTAATAAATCGGATTATAAAAATATGATTAGAAATATAAAAAATGCTGGCGGGGGATTTCGCGGTATTAGAAGGGGAATTAGCTTTCTTCATATTTTTGGGATACTTTTTGTAGCATTATTGGTTATTCTTCCAAATACTTATTTGGCTTTTGATGCGGCAATACCTGGCACTGAGAAAGAAAATGTTTTTGGGGATCTCCCAAGTGGCGGCTTTGGTATTTCTCTTGCAAAGGAAGCTTATTGGTTAGATGCATTAGCATGGCTAAAGGAACAAGATTCAGATATAGAAAATTCAGTTGAAAAACCTGCATTTATATCTTGGTGGGATTATGGTTTTTATGAAGCTGCAATTGGAGATCATCCTACTGTTGCAGATAATTTCCAGGATGGTATTCCTCCTGCTGCTAATTTTCATACATCAACTAGTGAAAAAGATGCTGTAATAATTTTAACAGTTAGATTATTAGCAGGTAATGTAATTGAAAATAAAGGAGTTTTATCAGAGGAAGTTGTTCAAGAATTGGAGAATAATCTTGGAATTAACAATTCAATGAATATTACATATTGGATTGAGAACCCTGAAGAATCTCCTTCTTATAATATGCAAATAGGTCTTGAATATGATGAGGAATTAGGTAAGGATTACCCGGTTGGTCAACAATGGCCAATGAATGCAGTTTATCATGATGTGGTAGATCTTTTATCAAATATTTCAGATGAGACAGTTACTATGCTTTATCACGATATTCAAATTACAACTGGTAAAAGCATTCGATATTATGGTGTTGAAGGGTATGATAAACAGATTTTCAATATATTTGCATTTTTAGCTGATAAAAGCTTGCTTTTAGTAAGTGGAGGTGGTTTATATAATCCAGAGGATGAATTTGTTAATGTCAAATATGTTACTCAGAGTGGTCAGGAGTTATCTTTTGAAGAATTAAATCAACTTACGGATCAACAACTCCAACAAGATCCTCCGGTAGATACAAGACAATTTTTTAAAGATGCTTATTATGATACGATGTTTTATAGAACTTACATTGGAATAACAAGTGAACAAGATGGTACTCTATCTGAGCCTGATTATCAGTTACCCTGTTTGAATATGAAGCATTTTTATGCTGAATATATTTCTCCACCTGAATATATGTATTATCAAGGGAAGGGTGCTGTAGTTATTGCAAAATATTATGCCGGAGCTTTCATTAATGGATCCGTTTCATTTAATGGTGAACCCGTTGATGTTCAGGAGGTTGTTCAAAAAAATATAACACAATATGGTACTGAAATACCAGTTGATCATGATCAAAATATTACTACGAATGGAACTTTCAGTGTTATTGCACCTGCTGGTAATATAACATTACAGATTAGGAGAAATGTTGAATTGGGCCAGAATGCTTTTGTATTGAAAAATGTAACATTTAATCAATTTGATAAATCAGAATATGCAATTATATCTGATAATGAAGCAATGAGAATGACTGATAATTATAGTAGATATGTTGATATTTCTATTGATCCGGCAAGTATTGAAGGTTTTGTTTATATTGATCAGGATGAGAATGATTTTTATAATATTTCTTCTGATGAAATTTTGAAGGATGTTGATATTAATATAATAGAAATTTCTGAAATTGATCCAAATACAGGGCAGCCTCTAATTATTGGAGAGTTTATGAATTTGAAAACAGATGATGGAGGATATTTTAATACTTCAAATTTAATGCCTGGTTTTTATCTTATTCAAGCAATTTTGGATGATTTCTTAATACATGAATCATTTTTAGGTTTACCATCAGGAAATACCTTTTATAATATTTCAAAACCAAAAGAAGGTGCTGTTGAAGGAACAATTTATTTCGATGATAATAATAATGGATTGTATGACAGTGGAGAAGAAATGAATGATGTTGAAGTAGAACTTGATTATTCATTAATTGAGGGATCTATTAAGATTGTGGATACATTAATAACAGATGACGATGGTAAATATTCATTCTATTCATTAATTCCAGGTCCATATCTAATAAGTGCAGTAAAAGATTTTGATTACTCATCCGATACAACAATTACAGTTATTGAAAATGAAACATTAAAACAGAATATCTCAATGAATTATGCTACTATCCTTTTAAGTGGAAATACAAAAGAAGTTGAAGCAAATGATTTAATTGATAATGTAACAATAAATTTTATTCCAGATTTTAACGTTGGAAATAATACTGCAGAAGAAATCAGTATTCAATCAGATGAAAAAAGTGTTTATTCTGTTGATATCAAACCGGGTACTTATAACGTAGTTGTAAATCAAACGATTGAAGAAAATAATGTTACATATAGATATATTTATATAGGAAACTTGGAAATTGAAATAGGTGAAGGTTTAAAAACATTAGATATTATGATTACTAAAGTTGAAGAAGCATAAAAACAATAATATATTGATTTAAACCAAATTCTATTTAAAAATTAATTAATTACTTTATCATATGATAAGTTTCGAAGATGGTAAAAAAACTGTAAAATTTGCACGGGGAATAATCGAATCTATTTTAAAAAAAGAGAATTTAAGATCATCTGATCTTGGAAATAATTTTAATGAAAAGTTAGGTGTTTTTGTTACTATTCATAAGTTTCCTTCATATGGTTTGAGGGGTTGTATTGGACTACCTAATCCAATAATGTCTTTAAAAAATTCAATTACTGAAGCTAGTAAATCAGTCATTAGAGACCCCAGATTTCCTCCTCTTTTAGAGGATGAATTAGATGAAATCGTTATTGAAGTCACAATTTTGTCAAAACCAAAAAAAATTAATGTCATAAAACCAGAAGATTATATCAATGAAATTAAAATCGGTAGAGATGGACTCATTATTGAGCACGGTTTCAATTCAGGGTTACTTTTACCTCAGGTTCCGGTTGAACAAGAATGGGATGTTAATGAGTATTTAGCTAATATTTGTTTAAAAGCTGGGTTACCACCAGATACATGGATCGATAAAGAAACCAGTATCCTTAAATTCTCAGGACAGATTTTTACTGAAATTGAACCCAGAGGAGAAATAAAGGAGAAAAATCTTAATGGATTTATCAGTTGAGGGAAAAGTATATTTAAATGGAAGTTTAAATAATTGTTGCATTGGAATTGAAGATGGAAAAATTTCAAAAATTAAAAAAATTTTAAAATCTGAAAATCATCATTATTTTGGTAATAATTTAATTATTCCCGCAGGTATAGATATACATGTTCATTTCAGAGATCCTGGAATGACTCATAAGGAGGATTTTTCAACAGGTTCAAAGTCAGCTGCTTTTGGGGGTATTTCATGTGTTTTAGATATGCCAAATACTATTCCTCAAACTACATCAGTTCAAAATCTTAAGGAAAAAATTAGAATGGCAGGGAAAAAATCATATGTTGATTTTGGAATATATTCAGGAATCACAAATAATAATCTTAATAGGATTTCTGAAATTAAAAAATATTGCAATGGATTTAAATTATATATGGGCGGATCGACTAATTCGATGAACTTTGATAACCAAAATTTAAAATTACTTCAAAATATAAATTTTGACAACAAACCAATTTTAATTCACGCAGAAGATAAAGAATGCCTAGATAATAATAAATTTAAAGAAAAAAATCTAATGGATTATATAAGATCTAGATCATCTGAATGTGAAAAAAAAGCAATATATGATATAATAGAAAATTTAAAGGGAAATAATTTGAAAATACATATTTGTCATATTTCATCTTCTGAAGGAATTAACTTATTAAAAAAATTTAGAAATATTACATGCGGGGTAACACCTCATCATTTATTTCTTAATGTCGAAAATCAAAAGAAAAATCAAAGTTTTTTCAAAACCAATCCACCGATAAGACAAAATTTTGAAAGAGAATATCTTTTCAAATGCTTGCAAAATAATGTTATCGATGTTATCGAATCAGACCATGCACCTCATACTTTTAATGAAAAAAGTATTGAATTCAATGAAGCCCCATCAGGTATTCCTGGTGTTGAGACAATGATCCCTATATTTTTATATTTAGTCCATAAAGGAAAATTATCAATTAATAAAATTGTGAAATTATTTTGTGAAAAACCATCTGAAATATTGGATATTCCAAAGGGTAAAATTGAAATTGGAAGAGATGCTGATTTAATGGTAGTCGATCTAAAAAAAACATGTAAAATAAATCAAGATGAATTGCATTATAAATGTGGCTGGTCTCCCTTTGAAAATTTTCAAGCAGTTTTCCCAAAACATGTATTTATAAGAGGTAAACATCTAATAAGCGAGGGTGATCTTATTTTAAATAAAGGCTTTGGCAAGTATATTGGAGAATAACATATGTTTGATTTTTTTCCTGAATGGTTTCAAATATTTTTCGGGTCAATGGTACCTTTTCTTGAATCTAGGTATATACTTCCATATGCTATGTGGGAATTTAATTGGCAATGGTGGGAAGCTTTTCCTTTAGCTATTATAGGCAATATTCTACCTATTCCATTTGTATTGATTTTTTTTAAATATGTTGAAAAATATCTGAGAAACTTTGTTTTTTGGTCAAATATAATGGATAAAATTTTTGAAAGAACTAGAATAAGAGCTAATAAAAAAATTGATAATTATGAAACTCTTGGATTGCTTTTATTTGTGGCTATACCTTTACCATTTACTGGGGCTTGGACTGGGTCATTAATCGCGTATTTATTTGATTTAAATTTTTATAGATCATTACTTATTATTTTTTTAGGAATTATTATATCTGTATCTATAATGATTGTTTTATATTCAATGGGGGTAATAATTTGGATATCTATAAATGGTTAATGTATTGGGTTTTATTATGAATGAGGAAATAAAAATAGCAGCAATTAATATTGTTAATAAAATATATAGAAAAATTAAAAAAATTCAATTATCTGAATATCATAAATTAGGTGTGAATATTGGTATAGGTGCAGATGGCACTCCTACTAAATATATCGATAAAGTTGCTGAAGATATTGCAATAAATTATATAAAGAAGTCAAATACAAAAATAAATATTTTATCCGAGGAATCTGGTTTTTTAGATTTTGATGGTGATTATACGTTTGTTATTGATCCAATCGATGGGACAAGGAATGCTGTTAGAGGGATTCCGTTATATTCAATTTCAATTGGGGTAGGTACACATTCATTGAAGGATATTGTATTTGGTATAGTTAAAAACGTTCCTACAGGTGATGTATATACTGCTGAGAAAGGTAATGGTGCTTTTTATAATAAAAGACGTATAAATACTCCTAATGTACCTGATAAAGAATTGGTTTTTTCATTTAACAATTTGAATATTTTTAGAAATAATAACTTTGAATTTAATATAAATGATAAATTTCGTTCACTAGGATGTGCTTCTATTGAAATGTGTATGGTAGCAATTGGAGCTCTGGATTTTTATGTTGTAAGCGATGAATATTTGAGAGTAACAGATATTGCAGCTGCATCATTAATTGTAAAGGAGGCAGGAGGTTTTATTACGAATATTCAAGGAAATAAATTAGATATAAATTTAAATTTAGATGATCGTACTAGCATCATTACTGCTTGTAATAAATATTTGATTAATAAGATTGTTAATAGATGTAAAGATTTAAAATAGTATATTTTTATTTCAGTGTTAATGTCTATTGCAAATGATATTATTAAAAAGATTAGAAATAAAAAAATTCATTTTTCATTAATCGATCCTGATAAACAATCTCCTAAAGTTGCTGGGTCATTAGCAAAAATCGCAGAATATTCAGGTACTACCGCAATTATGATTGGTGGTTCAACTATCACATCCCAAAAACAAGTGGATGAAACGGTTATATCAATAAAAAATAATTGTAAATTACCAACAATATTGTTTCCCTCTGGTGCTAGATATCTTAGTAATTATGCTGATGCTGTTTTTTTCATGAGTCTTTTAAATTCAAGAAATTTAAATTATATAATAAGAGAACATGTGAAAGGTGCACATTTTATTAAAAATTCAAATATTGAACCTATATCTATGGGTTATGTTATTGTTGAGCCTGGAATGACTGCCGGGCGAATTGGGGAGGTTGATTTAATTAAAAGAAATGATATTGGAACAGCAATAGGATATGCTCTATCAGCTCAATATTTGGGAATGGATTTTTTCTATTTAGAAGCTGGTTCTGGAGCAGAAGAAACCGTTCCTGAAAAAATGATTAAAGAAGTAAAAAAAAATATTGATATTCCACTAATTGTTGGAGGCGGTATTCGTGATTTTAATACTGCAAAAAATATAGCATTAGCTGGAGCCGATATTATAGTAACAGGAACAACCCTTGAAGAAGATGTAAATTTAAAAAAAACTCTTAAGGATATAGTAAAGACTTTGGAGCTTTAGAAAATTATGAAAATTTTAGTCGGTATAACTGGCGCATCGGGAAGTATTTATGGAATCAGATTAATTGAAGAATTAAAAAAAGCTGGAGTTGAAATTTGTATAATATTTTCAGAAAAAGCTGAAAAGATAATAGAATTTGAAACCAATTATAAAATTAAGGATATTGAAAGATTAGCAATAAAAAGATATAATAATGATGATTTATTCGCAGGTCCTTCAAGTGGGTCATATGAATTAGATGGAATGGTAATTTCTCCATGTAGTATAAAGTCTCTTTCATCAATTGCCAATGGTTTTTGTGATAATTTAATTTCTAGATCAGCTACTTGCTGTCTAAAAGAGGGAAGAAAATTAGTAATAGTACTAAGAGAAACTCCTTTAGATTTAGCAAGTATAAACAATATGAAAAAAGCTAAACTTGGCGGTGCAATTCTTTTACCAGCAATGCCTGCATTTTATCACAATCCAAAAAATATTGATGATTTAGTTAACTTTATTGTAGGTAAAATTTTAGATCAATTAAATATAAGTCATAATATGTTTAATAGATGGAAATAATCTAATTTGATTCACATAATTTTATAAAATTTTTAAAAAATTGGATGCCATATTCAGTATGTTCAACTTCAGGATGAAATTGTAGGCCGTATAAAGGTTTGTCATTATGTTTAATTATTTGAAATTCGCAATTTCCGCTCTTTGCTAAATGAATAAAATGATTTGGAATTTTTGTTACTTCATCGTTATGTGATCCCCATATTATTGTTTTTTCAGGTACATCACAAAAAAGCATGTCATTTTTAATGATGATTAATTCAACTTTTCCAAATTCGGGAATTATTGAAGGTTCTACTTTCCCTCCATAATGACGAGCAATGAATTGATGACCTGCACATATACCAATAATTGGTATCTCTGCTTTATCAAGTAATTCAGCACAATTACCTAGATTTCCTTCTAGACCAATTCTAGGTGAACCTCCTGATAAAACTAAGCCATTTACTTTTTCATTTAATATTTCTTTAACCGGTGTAGTATTTGGTATAATTTTTGTTTCAATATCTAAATATTTTAAAGTTCGCCATTCCCGATGAGTCCATTGACCACCATTATCAATAACAAAAATTTTTATCATGGTGATATTCCTCACAATTTATAATGAATTTAGATGTTACTCCCATTCAACAGTACCTGGAGGTTTATTTGTGATATCATAAACAACTCTATTAATTTTATTGCCAAGATTATTCGTAATTTTATTAGAAATTTTTTCAATTATTTCTGGAGGTATTTTACTAAATGCACATGTCATTGCATCTATGCTTTGAACAGCGCGAATTGCAATAACAAATCCATAAGCTCTTTTATCGCCCTGAACTCCAACTGATTTTGTCGGTAGGAGAACAGCAAAATATTGCCATGGTAAGTCCATCTCATTATTTTTTGCTGCATTTTCAATTTCTTTTTCTACAATATTACATGCTTCTCGTACAATTTCAGTTCTTTCTTTTGTAGCTTCTCCCAATATTCTTATTGCAAGTCCCGGCCCTGGAAATGGTTGTTTTTCTGATACGATTAAATTTAATGTTCTAGCAAGTTTTCTTACTTCGTCTTTATATAGATCACGTAGTGGTTCAATTAATTTCAAGGTCATATCTTCGGGTAAACCTCCAACATTATGGTGTGATTTTATTGTATCTCTAAATTCATCACCTGATTCTATCCAATCAGGTGCTATTGTTCCCTGAACTAGATATTCAATTTTTTCATCTTTTGCAACATTTTCAAAAATCCTTATAAATTTTTCTCCAATTATTTTCCTTTTTTCCTCAGGATCAAAAACACCTTTTAAAGCTTTAAAAAATATATCTGAAGCATCGATAAATCTATAATTTAATTTCATATCCTCCATTAATTTCTTAATTGATGCAGGTTCATTTTTTCTCATATATCCTGTATCAACATTGACAGCAATTAGGTTATTTCCTATAGCTTTATTAACAAGAGAAGCACATACTGTACTATCAACACCGCCTGAAAAAGCAATTAATGTTTTTCCTTTAATTTCTTGCCTTAATTTTTTTGTTGTTTCTTCAATAAACTGTTCAGAGTTAAACATAAAATACCACTATTTTGATAATACTTTTTCCCTCATTTTTTCTCTATATTTTTCGAGCTGTAGCTTTAATTTTTTATTTCTTAATGACAGTATTTCTATTGCTAGTAATGCTGCGTTATCTCCTCTATCAAGACCTACAGCTGCAACTGGTATCCCTGGAGGCATTTGAATAATTGATAATATTGAATCAAAATTAACTTTACCGCTAACAGGGACTCCTATTACAGGTTTTATGGTTTGAGAGGCTATGCTTCCAGGTAATGCAGCAGCCAGACCAGCAATTCCAATGAAAATATCAGCGTCGCTCTCAATAATAATTTTTTTTAAAAATTCTGGCGTTCTATGTGCAGAGGCTACATCTATTTTATAATTTACATCATATTCATCAAGAATTTTTTTAGCTTTTTCTGCAATTGGCATATCTGATTTTGATCCTAAAATTATATGAATATCCATGAATATCAATCCTCGATATATAAGACGATTAATTAATTGTTTCTACTATAATATGTTTCATCAAAAATTAAATATATTAATTGAGTATGTTGAAATCAAAAAATTGATTGGAATAATATGAAATTAGTTATTTGTGAAAAAAATATTTCTGCTCGAAATATTGCATATATTCTTTCTGGAGGTAATGTAAAGAACATAAGAATTGGAAAAACTCCGGTTTATGAGTTTAAGAAAGATGATGAGATTTGGAATGTAATTGGTTTGAGAGGGCATATAATATCACTTGATTATCCATCAAAATTTAAATGGTGGAAAGAAGACAATCTAAAGGAATTGATCAATGAAGAGCCATGTAGGATTGTTAGTGAGAAGGATATTGCTTTTTCTTTAAAAAATCTTGTAAATAATAATCCAGATGTAATTATTGCTACTGATTATGATAGGGAAGGAGAATTGATAGGTGTAGAAGCTATTAACCTTATAAAAGGCTATAATGATATAAAAAAGATAAAAAGAGCTAAATTTAGTTCAATAACTAATTTTGAAATTTCAAATGCTTTTAATAATTTAAACGAAGTTGATTATAATCTTTCATATGCAGGAGAATCTAGACAGGAAATTGATTTAGCGTGGGGTGCGGTTTTAACAAGATTTATTTCACTTGTTTCAAATAAAACTGGAAAAGATTTTCTTTCTATTGGTAGAGTACAATCACCAACTCTTGCACTATTGGTTGAAAAGGAAAAAGAAATAATTAAATTTACACCAAAAACATTTTGGAAGATTAATGCGAAATTAAAAAAAGATGAATTATTTGATTCAACGCATATTGAGGGACAATTTTGGGATGAAGATAAGGTAAAAAAAATTTTTGACAGGATAAAAGATAAAAAAGAGGCAATAATTAAGAAAGTTGATAAAAAAACTAATATTGAATATCCGCCAAGCCCGTTTAATACAACGTCCTTTTTACAGGCTGTGTCATATCTAAGAATCCCTACATCAAAGGCAATGATAATAGCAGAAGAACTTTATATTTCAGGAGTAATATCTTATCCTAGAACAGATAATACTGTTTATCCTAATTCGTTGAATATTGAAGGAATATTAAAAAAATTATCTGAGTCTAGATTTTCAAAAGAATCTAATGAAGTAATTCAAAATAGAAGACAATATCCTACAAGGGGAAAGAAAAAAACAACAGATCATCCACCAATACATCCAGTCTCAGTGCCTACCAAGAGATTAACAGTCGATCAAGAAACGATATATGAACTTATTTGTAGACGTTTTTTAGCTACTCTTTCTAAAGATGCTATATCAGAAACAGTTGATGTCTCTTTAGATATATCTGGTGAAAAATTTAAAGCTAGTGGATATAGATTAATTGAATCAAATTGGAAATCAATATACAACTATTTTAAGGAAAAAAGAAAACCAATTCCAGAATTAAAGGAAGGAGAAATATTAAATGTCATAAAAATTATTTTTAAAAAAGATCAAACAAAACCTCCCCAAAGATATACTGAAGGATCCCTTATTACAACAATGGAAAAATTATTATTAGGCACAAAATCGACAAGATCGGAGGTAATTAGTAAGCTATATTCTAGAAAATATATTACAAAATCACCATTATCTCCTACTCCGATAGCTATTGCAGTGATTGATGCGATGCAGGATTGTGATGTCGTTAAACCAGAAATGACAGCTAGATTAGAACAGGATATGAATCTTATCGCTGAAAATAAAAAAACACTTGAAGATACAGTGAAAGAATCTAGAGATATGCTTACAAATGTAATACTAACTCTTGAAAAAAATAAGGTTAAGATAAAGACAAATATTAATAATGCAAATTTAGAACAAAATATTTATGGGAAATGTCCAAAATGTGGAAAGGATCTTATTGAGATATTATCAAGAAATAAAAAACGTTTTATTGGATGCACAGGATATCCAAATTGTACAAATACGTATCCTTTACCGCAAAAAGGTGGTATTTCAAAAACAGATAGGATATGTGAATCCTGTAAAACACCAATAATAAGAGTTATATCAAAAGGAAAAAAACCATGGAACATGTGCTTGGATATGAAATGTGAGAGTAAGAAATAATATTTATTTATTTTTTATTATACCATTTTCAGTAATAAATCCTGTTACATATTTATTAGGGGTAACATCAAAAGCTGGATTTTTCGTTTTTATCCATGATGGCATAATATTTTTCCCATTAATTTTATACAATTCTTCTGCATTTCTTTCTTCAATTATTATTTCATCACCTGACAAAATTTTTTTATCGAAAGTACTTAAAGGAGCAGCAACATAAAATGGAATTCCATTTTCTTTTGCAATAACCGCTTTTTCATAAGTTCCAATTTTATTAGCAAAATCATAATTTTTTGCAATTCTATCTGCTCCTGTTATAACTAAATCTACTTTGCCCATTTTCATATAATATCCTGCTGCGTTATCAACGATTAAACAGTAAGATATCCCTTCATTTTTTAACTCCCACGAAGTTAATTGTCCTTGGCAACGAGGTCTTGTCTCATCAGCAAATACAAAGATATTTTTACCATTTCTATGGGCAAATCTTATAGGAGCAAGGGCTGTGCCATATTCAACAGTTGCTAGTGCTCCAGCGTTACAATGTGTTAGGATTTTCATTCCATTAAGAATTAATTTTTCACCATTTTCTCCAATTTTTTTACATCTATTTACAATATCATTCATATATTTATTTGCTATATCACTAGGTTTTTCACCATTTTTTATATTGTCCATCATATAATCAAGCGCATAAAAAAGATCATGAGCTGTTGGTCTTGATGCTTTTAATTTTTTATAAGATTCCGTTAAATCATCTTCGCCAAGAGCCATTCCATATGCAGCAGCAACACCTATAGCTGGTGCGCCTCTCACTATCATTTCTTTAATTGCGTATACTACATCATCAACTGTTTTTGCCTTATATATCTCAATTTTGAATGGAAGTTTTCTTTGATCAATAATTCTTAATGATTTATCTTCATACCATAACGTCCTTATTTTTTTTCCATTAACTTTCATTTAACATCCTCTATTAATCTATTTATTATTATTTCAATATCATTAAAACTATTTCCAATAATAAAAATTCCAAAATTTTCTATGTATACGGTATTACTCGTTCTTAATTTTATTAATATCTCTTTTGCAATTTCAATTGAATTATACGGGATTTGTTTTTCTTTTCCATATTTTTTTTTTTTAATAATTCGATTAATTAAAAGATTTGAATTTAATTGAACAAGTAAGTTTTCTTTTTTTCGAGCGTTTTGGATTATCCAATGTAACGTCATATTAAAATCTGGTTCATGAGCACCTATAATTAAAAATAATTTTTTTATTGGATTATAATCAACAATTTCAATAAAATCATCTATTTTAATTTTTTTTAAATTTGAATTTTTGCTATTGATTACAATACGTTTTCCATATTTTACACTAATAATTATGTTTTCATCAATCTTTAAATTTAATTTTTCATTTATTTTTTTAATTAATTTCATTATCTCTGGAATAAACTTGAAATTTGATATTTCATTTGAAATTTTTATTGATTGAAATGTTTTATTATCAATTATCATTTAAAATTCTTTATCAGGAATATCCCATTTTTAATTTATTATTATTTTTTCAACTATACATTTTTTATATTCTATTATTTTCAAAAATATATTATAGTTGAAATAGTTATTAAATTTGTTAATATATGAGGATTGAGAAATGAAGAAAATAATTCTTGATGAAAATGATATTCCTAAAAAATGGTATAATATTCAAGCAGATTTAAAAACACCTTTAGATCCCCCATTAAATCCAAAAACTAAGGAACCAATAGGTCCAGATGATCTTAAAGCGATTTTTCCAATGGGCTTAATCAAACAGGAAGTTAGCCAGGAAAGATATATTCAAATTCCTGATGAAATTAGGGAGATTTATAAAATATGGCGACCTTCTCCATTATACAGAGCTGATCGTTTGGAGAAAGCTCTTAAAACACCTGCTAAAATTTATTTTAAATGGGAAGGAGGAAGTCCTCCAGGTAGTCATAAACCAAATTCTGCTGTACCTCAAGTTTACTATAATATGAAAGAGGGAGTAGAAAACATTGCTACAGAAACAGGCGCAGGTCAATGGGGATCTGCACTTGCATTTAGTACCTGTATTTTTGATATTGGATGTAGAATATATATGGTTAAATGTAGCTATGATCAAAAACCATATAGAAGAATATTAATGGAGAATTGGGGGGCAAGTGTTCATTCAAGTCCGACAAATATTACTAATGTAGGAAAAGAAATTCTAAAAAGGGATCCTAATACATCAGGTAGTCTTGGAATTTCAATAAGTGAAGCTGTTGAAGATGCTGCTACACATG
Source organism: Thermoplasmatota archaeon (assembly GCA_022848765.1). Lineage (GTDB taxonomy): Archaea > Thermoplasmatota > E2 > DHVEG-1 > DHVEG-1 > JAJISJ01. The sequence goes on along the minus strand of JAJISJ010000006.1, from coordinate 16,047 downwards.
ATGATACAAATTATGCATTAGGTTCTGTTTTAAATCATGTAGTACTACATCAGACAATAATTGGACAGGAAATGAAAAAACAATTTGAATCTATTGATGAATATCCTGATATTATTATTGGCTGTGTTGGTGGAGGTAGTAATTTCTCTGGAGCAGCTTTTCCTTTTGTTCGAGATAAAATAATTGGAAAAAAACCAGATTTGAAAATTGTTTCTGTTGAACCATTCGCATGTCCAACTCTTACGAAAGGAGCCTATAGATACGATTTTGGAGATAGTGTTGGTCTTACTCCTCTTCTTAAAATGTTTACGTTAGGTCATAGTTTTGTTCCTGATGCAATACACGCAGGTGGTTTAAGATATCATGGTGATTCTCCTCTGCTATGTAAATTAACCAAGGAAGGCTATATGGAAGCGGTTGCATATTATCAAAAAGAAGTTTTTGAGGCTGCAGTGTTGTTTGCAAGAACTGAAGGTTTTGTAGTAGCACCGGAAGCAGCTCATGCAGTAAAAGCAGCAATTGATTTTGCAAGGATGTGTAAACACAAAAACAAGAAGAAAATAATAGTCTTTGCAAACAGCGGACATGGACATTTTGATCTTTCAGCATATGATTTATATCATAATAATAAGATTAAAGATTTTAAGCATCCGGAGAAAATGATTAAAAAGGCAATCGGAGAACTTCCAAATATTTGAATTTAGAATATTTATACATCATCAATAATTTTATTTTATTTATGTATTAAATATTGTAAATATTAATAATATAGTATTTTAATTAGGATTAAAAAAATACTTATTCACAAATTTAACAATGAATTAAGAAAAACCTATTAACTAAATTTATTTTGTTTTAGGGGGAATCAATTGAAAAATATTTGTATAAAGGGTGCCAGAGAACATAATTTAAAAAATATTAATATTGAAATTCCAAGAGATAAACTAATTGTTATAACAGGAATATCAGGATCAGGTAAATCAACTCTGGCATTCGATACAATATATGCAGAGGGACAGAGAAAATATGTTGAATCTCTCTCAGCTTATGCAAGACAATTTTTAGGTTTGATGAGTAAACCTGATGTCGATAGCATTGAAGGTTTATCTCCAGCAATATCAATTGAACAAAAAACATCTAGTAAAAACCCAAGAAGTACAGTTGGAACAATAACTGAGATATATGATTATTTAAGATTACTTTTTGCTAGAATAGGAACCCCCTATTGTCCCATACATAATAGAAAAATTGAATCACAATCGGCTGAAAAAATTGCAAAAAGAATTAGATTAGAATTTAAAGAAATGATAACAATTCTATCTCCGATAATAAGACAAAAAAAGGGTACTTATGAACAACTTTTTAAAGAACTTAATAAAGAAGGATATACAAGGGTTAGAGTTAATAATGCTATTTATAGAACTGATGAAGAAATTAAATTAGATAGATATAAAAAACATGATATTGAAATAGTTATAGACAGGCTTTATACTGATGATAAATCTAGACTTGTCGAAGCATGTGAGAATGCTTTAACAAAATCCGATGGGTTAATATTTGCTATTGATAAAAATAATGAAGCAGTTTATTCTTCAAAGATGGCTTGTCCTAAATGTGGTATGGTTTTTGAAGAACTTCAGCCTAGAATGTTTTCGTTTAATAGTCCTTTTGGAGCTTGTGAAGAATGTCATGGTTTGGGCATTAAAATGGAATTCGATCCTGATCTTATAATACCTGACGAAAGTAAATCAATTGCAGATGGTGCAATCAAATTATATAAAAATGTTAGAGATGGATGGAGAATTAAATATCTAGGTGCATTAGCAAAACATTATGGATTTGATATTTTTACCCCAATTAATGAGTTAAATGATATCCAATATAATGCGGTAATGTATGGATCCTCAGAACAGATAAAATATAACTTAGTTATGAGAAATGGAGATTCACACTGGTTTGGTAAAGGCAAATGGGAGGGATTAATACCACAGTCTGAAAGATTATACAAACAAACTGAATCGGATTATAGAAGAAAGGAAATGGAAAAATTCATGCGAATTTCACCTTGTCCAAAATGCAAAGGAAAAAGATTAAAAGAAAAAATAATACATATTAAAATTAACGAAAAATCTATCGCAGATATTACTGATATGTCTATTAAACAATGTATAATTTTTTTTAAAACCTTAATTCTTTCTAGTAAACAAGAAAAAATTGCTTGGCTCATATTAAAAGAAATCAAAGCTAGATTGGATTTTCTTAATAATGTAGGTTTAAATTATTTAACATTATCAAGGAGTTCTGGAACTTTATCTGGAGGAGAATCTCAAAGAATTAGACTTGCAACTCAAATCGGATCAAATCTTATGGGAGTTTTATATATTTTAGATGAACCATCAATAGGGCTTCATCAATGCGATAATAAAAAATTGATAAATACATTATTTAATTTGAGGGATATTGGAAATACACTACTTATAGTTGAACATGATGAGGAAACAATTAGGAATGCTGATTATGTAATTGATATGGGGCCTGGTGCAGGAATACATGGTGGTAAGATAGTAGCATTTGGGACTCCTGGTGATATTGAAAATAATAACTCTTCATTAACAGGAAAATATTTATCAAAAAAATTACAAATAAATATTCCAAATAATAGAAGAATATCAAATAGTTTTATTCACATAAATGGGTGCAGAGAACATAATCTAAAAAATATTAATGTAAAAATTCCAATTGGAGTTTTAACTCTAATAACAGGTGTCTCTGGAAGTGGAAAATCTACTCTTATTTATGATATTTTATATAAGGGTTTAATTAAGAAACTTCATAATTCAAGAGTTTATGTAGGAAATCATGATTCAATTGAATTTGATGAGATAATTGATAAAGTAGTTATAATCGATCAAAGTCCGATTGGAAGAACACCAAGAAGCAATCCAGCAACCTATACTAAGATTTTTGATGCAATTAGAAACATTTTTGCAAAAACATCTGAAGCAAAAAAACGTGGTTATAGACCAGGGCGTTTTTCTTTTAATGTTAAGGGTGGAAGATGTGAAGTATGTAATGGTGATGGATTAATAAAAATTGAGATGAATTTTCTTCCAGATGTTTATATTCAATGTGAAGAATGTAAAGGTAAAAGATATAACAATGAGACTCTTGAGGTTAAATATAAAGGTAAGTCTATTGCTGATGTTCTTAATATGACCGTTGAGGAAGCTCTTAATCTGTTTAAAAATATACCTTTTATAAAAAAGAAGCTTGGGAGTTTATCTGATGTTGGTTTAAACTATATAAAACTTGGCCAGAGTTCAACTACTTTATCTGGTGGTGAAGCTCAAAGAATAAAAATTACTAGAGAGTTATCTAAAAAAAGTACGGGAAGGACTTTATATTTGTTAGATGAACCAACAACTGGATTACATTTTCATGATGTGGGAAAATTGATTGATGTTCTTAATAATCTAGTTGATAAAGGTAATACTATTGTTGTTATTGAACATAATATTGATGTAATTAAATCAGCAGATTATATTATAGATCTAGGTCCGGAGGGCGGGGATTTAGGCGGTGAAATTATAATATGCGGGACTCCGGAAGAAGTTTCTAAAAATTGTGATAGTAAAACAGGGGAAATTTTAGTAAAAACCTTATTTAATAAACAGGAAAAATGTTTGATATAGATTTAATACCAAAAGATTCTGGTTGTTATATATTCAAAGATAAAAACAATAAGGTACTTTATGTTGGTAAGGCGAAGAATCTAAGAAAAAGAGTAAGTAATTATAATAGAGTTAATAATTTAGATTTAAAAACTAAATATCTTATTTATAATGTAGATAAAATTGACTATATTGTCACTGATAATGAAATTGAGGCATTCATTCTTGAGAATACATTAATTAAGAAATATCAGCCTAAATATAATATTGATTTAAAAGATGCAAAAAACTATGCTTATATAAAGATACCAGATGAAAGTTATCCAAGAATCTTGATTGCACGAGATAGAAAAGGTAAAGGAAAATACTACGGACCTTTTGTATCTGCTAAAGAAAGAGATTATATTTTATATTTTTTAAGGAGAACATTTAAAGTTAGAACATGTAATAAAATTCCAAAAAAAGTTTGTTTAAGATATCATATAAACCTATGTAATGCACCTTGTATTGATAATGTGACCTTAGAAGAATATACTGAAATAATTAAAAAAATAAAATGGGTTTTATCGGGAAAATCAAAGGATTTGATTAAACAATTAAATAAGGAAATGCAGGTATATATGGAAAATCTTCAATATGAACAAGCTTTGAAAATTAAGAATGAAATATATGCTCTTGAAAAAATAAATGAACATCAAAATATGAAAAGAGAGAAAAAACATAATGAAGATATTATTAATTTTAAGATAAAAGATAATAGAGTGTATTTACTTCTTTTTCATGTTTATAAGGGTACTTTAGCTGATAAAAACGAATTCATTTTTGATTATAATAATGATTTTTTAGATGAATTTATAATACAATATTATTCAGAAAATCAAATCCCTAAGGAAATAATTATTTCAAGAAAAATGAGTGATTCAATAGTATCATTTTTACAGACAAAAAAAGGTGGAAATGTAATCATTAATAATCCTGTTAAAGGCGAGAAAAAACAGCTATTAGATTTAGTTGAGAAGAACATTGATATCACATTTTTAAAAGGATTTAATAAAAATAATTCCTTAAAATTAAAACTTAATTTATTAAAAACTCCAAAAATAATTGAATGTTTTGATATTTCACATTTATCTGGAACATCAATTGCAGGGTCAATGGTTCAATTTGTTGAAGGTAAACCCTTTAAAAATAATTATAGAAGATATAGAATCCGTTCAATTAAAAAAATTGATGATTTTAAAGCTATAGCTGAAGTTGTAAGGCGAAGATATCAAAGATTAATTAATGAGAAAACAATATTTCCTGATTTAATAATTATTGATGGGGGGAAGGGTCAACTAAATTTTGCTGAGAAGGAACTTAAGAAACTTAATTTAGATATACCAATAATAGCAATTGCAAAGAAATTTGAAGAAATTTATGCTCCGAACCATATAAAACCATTAAAGCTAGATAAGAAGGATGTTGCATTACAATATATACAAGAAATAAGGGATGAAGCGCATCGTTTTGCAATTAATTATAACAAATTATTAAGAAGAAAGGAATTAATTCCATGAATCGATTTAAATTAATTACAGATTTAAAGCCAAAAGGATCACAACCCGAAGCTATTAGAAAATTGTCATATGGTATTGGTAATAATTTTAGATACCAAACATTACTTGGAGTTACAGGAAGTGGTAAAACTTTTACTATAGCTAAATTAATAGAAAGAATACAGAAACCAACATTAGTACTTTCACATAATAAAACTCTTGCAGCTCAACTTTATAGTGAATTTAAGGATTTTTTCCTGAAAATCGCGTAGAATATTTTGTATCATATTATGATTATTATCAACCTGAATCATATATTCCTCAAAAAGATCAATATATTGAAAAAGATGCAGATATAAATCCTAAGATAGAACAGATGAGACTTGCTGCAACAGCTTCATTATTATCTAGAAAAGATGTTATTATAGTAGCATCTGTGTCCTGTATTTATAGTGTTGGAGATCCAAGAGATTTTTTAACTTTTAGATTTGAACTAAGAAAAAATCAGGAAATATCTAGAAATAAAATTATTGAAAATCTTGTTAATATGCAATATGAAAGAAATGATTTTAATTTAAAACCAGGGTGCTTTAGAGTTAAAGGGGATACTGTTGACATTATTCCTGGTTATTATAATAATATTTATCGTATCGAATTATTTGGTGATAAAATTGAAAGAATTAGAGAAATTGATAAAATAACTGATGAGGTAACTGAAAATTATGATTACGTTTCTTTATTTCCGGCAAAACATTTTGTTGTATCTGATATTAAAAAAGAAAGAGCAATAAAATCGATTAAACATGAATTGGAGGAAAAATTATCAAATCTTGGTATTATCGAAGCTCATCGTTTAAAACAAAGAACATTATATGATATTGAAATGATTGAGGAAACAGGTTTTTGTAAGGGAATAGAAAATTATTCGAGACATTTTGATGGAAGAAAACCGGGGGAAAAGCCATATTGTTTACTTGATTATTTTCCAAATGATTTCTTAATGGTTATTGATGAAAGTCATCGTACAATACCTCAAATTCATGGTATGCATAATGGAGATTTTTCTAGAAAAAAATCGCTGATTGATTTTGGTTTCAGACTCCCTAGTGCATATGATAATCGCCCATTGACTTTCAATGAGTTTAAAAAATATATGAATAATGTTGTTTTTGTATCTGCTACACCGGGAGATTATGAGACTAAGATTTCTAATCAAATAGTAGAACAAATAATTAGGCCTACGGGTTTGGTTGATCCAAAAATAATAATAAGAAAAACAAAAGGACAAGTATTGGATTTAATTAATGAAATTAAAAATACTATTAAAAAAGGTAATAGAATTATAATTACAACACTGACAAAGAGGCTTGCTGAAGAATTATCTGAATATTTAGCTGGAAATGATATAAAAACACGTTATTTACATTCAGAAATTAAGACTCTTGAAAGAACTGAAATTATCAGACAATTACGTCTTGGAAAATTTGATGTAATTGTTGGAATAAATTTACTTAGAGAAGGATTAGATATTCCTGAAGTTGGATTTATTGGAATTCTTGATGCAGACAAGGAAGGTTTTTTGCGTGATGCTAGGAGTCTAATACAAATTATTGGAAGAGCTGCAAGGAATGTAGATTCTAAGGTTATACTTTATGCAGATAGATATACTGATTCAATAAAGAAAGCAGTAGATGAGACAAATAGAAGAAGAAATATTCAAATTGAATCTAATAAGAGATATGGGATAACTCCAACTACAATTGTAAAACCTATTAAAGAAAAAATAATTGATATTAAAGATACAAAACATATACCCAAAAAAGATATTCCAAAGATGATTGTTGATCTAGAAATTGAAATGAGAAATGCAGCTGATTCTCTTGATTTTGAAAGAGCTATTTTTTTAAGAAATAAAATTGGTACACTTAAACAAAGAATTGAATAAATTTTGTAAGTTATATTTATGCAAATCCTTTTATTGCTGCTACACAACCTTCGCAAACTTTTTTGATTTTACCTTTTATTTTAATATGTTTTATTTTTTCTTCTGAAACATCTGATTCACAAACTTCACATTTCATTGCTAATTCACCTCGTTTTCATATAAATATAATGTATTATTTAAATTATTTTATTAATTATTATTAGATTTCATGAAAAGTTTTATCTACTAAATAATCTAATCATTTATATAATAATTAAAATAGTATTAAATGATAATAATTAATTGGAAAATTTATTATGAAGATAAAAATAATTAATTTAATAATATTAATCGTAACTTGTTTTTTTATTATTAATACGAATTCAACAGCTACAATTATTAAAATAGATAATTTTTCTATACATGATAATAATCTGAATTTTTTTTCTCTATATCAAGATATTTCAAAGATTTCTGAAATTATCCAATTGGTAAATGAATCTTTATTATTGGGATATTTGGAGGATTTAGTTGAGTTTTCCCCCAGAACTACGGGAACTTTTGGTTGTGAAAAAGCTGGTGAATATATTTATGAAAAATTTGTTGATATGGGAATAGAAACCAAAATTTATAATTGGGAATCTTTTGGTAATAAATATAATCCTAGATTTTTTAGAGGAAAAAGTATTGAAGCAACATTAAAAAGTAATAATAAAAATGAGGAAATTATTATTTTTAATGCTCATTATGATAGTGTAAAAAGATCTCCTGGTGCAGATGATGATGGTTCAGGTGTAGCAGCTGTACTTGCTGCTGCTTTTGTTTTAAGTAAATTTGAATTTAATCGAACTATTAAATTTTTATGTTTTTCTGGTGAGGAGGAAGGTCTTTTAGGAAGTAAAAATTATTCAAAATATGTATATGAAAATGATGATACTATTCTTGTTGAATTTAATGCTGATATGATTGGTTATGCAGATACCGAGGAAGATGAAAATAAATTTAGAATTTATGGCACTCAGGATATAGATTGGTATGTGGATGTTATTGAAAATTTGAATATCCAATATGATTTTAATTTTGATATTTCTCGTAGGATTTTATCTGAAGATAGTAGCGGTGGAAGTGACTATTATTCTTTTTCAAGATATGGTTATGAGGCTATTGCATTTTTTGAGGGGCAATGGAATCAAAACATGCACACTAAAAATGATAATATTGAAAATATGAATATACCATATCTCACTAAAATTAGCAAATTAATAATTGCAAGCATTGCCAATTTTTTAGATTTGGAAATTAATCATCCATTTGTTTATATAGAATCTCCTAAAAAGGGATTTTTGTATTTTGAAGGTAGAGAAATAAAAAAGTTAAAGGATAAAAAAGATGATCAATTAAGAACTATTGTAATTGATGAGGTTGGGATTTGGGTTGATGTTTTTTCTGATATTAATTCAATTGAGAAAGTAGAATTTTATTATAATGGTAGAATTCAATATACGGATACGGATTATCCCTATAAATGGCAAATGAATAAATTATCTTTTTTTAATCATAGAATTGAAACTATTGTATATGATTCTAAAGGAAATACTGCTAGTGATTGGATTGATATTTTATTTTTTAATCCAAGAATTGGAAATTAAAAAAAATTTATTATTTTATAATATAAAATTTAATTATTTTTGTAAAATATTTTTAATAAAATCTTCTTAATAAAATTTATATGCTAATAATATATATTAAAGTTAAATAGGGGAAATAATATGAAAACATTTTTAGCAATATTAATTTCGATTTTTATAATAATTAGTGGCATAGCTTCAGCAAATATATCAATTAAAAATCAAAATGATGAAAAAATCATTAATAGTTTACAAAAATATGATTTACCATCCACATTTGATTTAAGAGATTTTAATGGATCAAATTATGTAACTTCAGTAAAGGATCAGCAAGGAGGGACTTGTTGGGCTCATGGTGCAATGGCGTCTATGGAGGGAAATCTTATGATAACGGATAATTGGAAGAATGCAGGGGAATCAGGGACTCCAAATTTAGCGGAATATCATCTAGATTGGTGGAATGGTTTTAATCAACATAATAATGATGATATTAATCCACCGTCAGGCGGAGGTTTAACTGTTCATCAAGGTGGTGATTATCTTGTAACAGCAGCTTATTTATCTCGCGGTGAAGGTGCAGTTCGTGATGAAGACGGGCAATCTTTTTCATCACCTCCAGCAAGATATGATGAGAGTTATCATTATTATTATGCTAATGATATTGAATGGTATATAATTGATGATGAATTAAATAATATTGAAACAATTAAAAAAAGTATTATGAATCATGGTGTAATTGGAACAAGTTTCTGTGTTAGTAATGAATTTTGGGATGGATATGTACATTATCAACCTCCAAGTAGTACAAAAGAACCTAATCATGCTGTAGCTATAGTTGGATGGGATGATAATAAACAAACTCAAGCTCCTCAACCAGGTGCATGGCTTGTTAAAAACAGTTGGGGTAAATCTTGGGGTAATGGAGGTTATTTTTGGATTTCTTATTATGATAAACATTCTTGTAGAAATCCTGAAATGGGGGCAATCTCATTTCAAAATGTTGAAAAATTTTCCTTTGATGAAATATATTATCATGACTACCATGGAAAACGAGATGTATTTAATGATATAGATGAAACATTTAACGCTTTTACCTCAAAAAATGATTTATTATTATCTTCAGTGAGTTTTTATACAAATCAGAATAATATTGAGTATAATGCGAAGGTATTTGATAGATTTGAAAATAATGAATTATTAGATGAGATATCTTCAAAATCTGGATTTATTAATTATTCTGGTTTTCATACAGTTGATCTTATCAATGCAGTTGGATTAAAATCAGGTGATGATTTTTACATTTATTTATCTCTCTCAAATGGTGGACATTCTTATGATAGAACATCAGAGGTCCCTGTTTTATTAGGGTCAACCGGTCCATTAGTGACTGTTGAATCAACATCGAGTAGTGGTGAAAGTTATTATTTAAACAATGGTGAATGGGTTGATTTATATAATTATAAATTTGGCCAATCAAATTGGGATAAAACAGCTAATTTTTGCATTAAGGGATTAAGTAATTATTGGGATCCTACAACACCTGATTTAGAATGTGTTGGATCAATTAATTTAATTGACGTAAAACCAGGAAGTAAGATTGATGGTAATTTTACAATTAAAAACATAGGGGAATCCTTATCTGGTCTAGAATGGGGAATAGAAGAATATCCTGATTGGGGTACATGGAGTTTTAATCCAGGGAATGGAGATTATATAAAACCGGAGAGTGAAGGCTTTAGCGTAGGTTTTTCTATTCTTGTACCACTTGAAAGAAATCAAAACTTTAGCGGTCATATCAAAGTAGTAAACAAAGAAAACTCTAATGATTATGGATTTATTGAAATATCTTTGACAACAAAACCGATAATAAAACACTCTGGATTTTTAAATAGAATATTATCTCGATTAGATTATATGGAAAAATTAAATGATTTTCTCAATGTATTATTTTAATTAACCTTAATTTATTGATGATTTGAGCAAAAAAATATGACTAAAGAATTTTAAATAGAAAAATATTTTTTCTTTTCCCTAAACCGATATGTAAATAACTTTTTTGCTTCTATACTATATGTCCTATGACCCAGAGAAAAATAAGTTAGGGGTTTTTATATAGTAGAATTAATATTAGATGAGTAGGCATATAATCTATACAAAATTTGTTAAGTGAATATTATGAAATCAAAGTATATGCGATTACTAAGACCATTAGCCTGGATAACCTTTCTTTTACCTTTCTCTTTAGGATTTGGACTTGGTGTAACATCAAACAGTAATATTTTTCATGTAATTTTTGCTTTTATTGCATTTTCTGCCTGGATGAGTTTTAGTTTTATTGTAAACACAATAACTGATAAGGATGTTGACAAATTTCACAATGGAAGATCAAAAGATATGAATCTTGCTTTTCAACCCCTTGTTACAGGTGACATTACTGAAAAAGAGGCATTGTACCTAAGTATACTATTTTTTATCGCTTCAATTTTTTTTGCCTGGTTAGTAAATACTCTTTTTTTCACACTTATTATAATAGTTGATATAATAGGATATATTTACTCAATGCCACCTACTAGATTAAAGGCAAAACCCATTGGAGATATTTTATGCAATACTGTAGCAGGAGGTGTAATATTTATTGCAGGATTAAGTATTGGTGGTGCAAATATGAATCCCCTGGTAATTTTAGGGGCTTTCGTTATGACTTCTATTTTTTATATACCAACAGTGGTAACAGATTTTGAATTTGATAAAAAAGCAGGACTTAAAACTTCTGCTGTATATTTTTCCCCTAAAAAAATTATAAAGGCAATGTATCCTCTAACTATATTCCTTGTTGTTATTGGATTAATTATACTTCTAACTGAAAATTTAGAATTGAAGTTACTTGCCTTACTTGTAATAATATATACTATTCCATCGGTAATTATAGTTAATATGAATATCAAAGAAGAAGGATTATACATCCATGAAAATTGGTTATTGATCCCATTTCTACTAATATCACTTGCGTTTATTATATATGGTATTTTTAAGATTCTGGATTTATTTACATTATTAAATTAGTTTTTTCCAATAATAAATTCTTTTTTTCTGAACCAAAATTCACAGAATTTTTTCGGAGATATTATTTGTTTTTCAATTTTAGATTATTTATGGGAGATGAAATTTAAATTCTGATAGAACTCCAGAATTATAATCATTGATAGCCTCGATCCCAAATATATATGGATAATATTCGTCCTGGTCTTTAAGATAGTAATAAAACCAAGAAGTAAAATATTTGCTTGAAATACGATGTTGTTCACTAAATTCAATTCCGTGAGATTTATCTAATCCTATCCACTCAGCAAATTTTGCATAAAACTCGTCGATATATCCAATATGATTTCCACCGTTTATTTCCAAATATTCTTTGATTGTATTATTGGATATTTGAATATTATAATACGGAATCACACGCTCTGGTTGAACCATACTATCATTATTTCCAACTTGTATCTGAATAGGAACGGAAATATTTATAGCAGCTGATTGTGAAGAATTAGATCTTGCTGGGGCAAGTGCCACTGCAGCATCAATTATTATCGGTTTGTTACCAGTTGCTTCAATACATCCCGCTCCACCCATTGAGAGACCGATTACCCCAATTTTTTCTAAATTCAATAATTCATTAATTGGGGATAAGATACGACTGTTTTCTTCGAAGAGTTTATCAATACCACCAATAAATCCATATGACCATTGGGTTGTATTACCGAGATATTTATTAGGCGGTGTAAAGCATAAAGTAATGAAACCATGGGATGTTAAATGATTTGGAATCCATTTAATATTCCAATCACTTCCAGCAAAACCATTTCCAACTATTATGCCAGGGTAAGCGCCATGAGATTTTTCAGGAGGAGCCAACCATCCATTAATTTTAGCAGGATAACGAATTGTTGCAGAATATTTTCCAAATGGGGGAACATTATAAACAATCCTGAAATGACCAATTTGATACGGTCCAGGTTGATCGGGCATGTGAATTTGATAATATTCTATTGAACCAATAGAATTTACTGGGAAAATAAATAAGATTAATAATCCAATTAATATGTATTTTTTCATTTGTTTTCAAATATATATTAGAGGCAATTATTATTTAATATTTATTAATTTAATATTGTGCTATTTATTATGGATAAAATCTAAATTATTTCTAAAACCAAAATACCCTTGATTCTTTCAGACTAGCATCTTTTTTTTTAAATAAAATCGAATATTTTTTACTTTTGTTCAAAAATTAGAAGAATAATTTTTATATATGATCTAATATTTAATTATATTATGAAAAAGAAAATTTTGTTCGGAGTGATATTCTCTATATGTATTATTATGCTGGTTAATACATCATCGGCAGTGGAATATAAAACTGTCATTGATTACAATATAAATATTCTAGAATCCAAATTGGATAAAATCAATAACTTAATAGAAAAAATACGACAAACTATTGAAGGAATAAAGATCAATTCAATTAACTTAGAATCCAAGAATGCAGTAGAAGATTTATCCGATGAATTAGCTGATTTAAGAATTTCAATTCTTGATAACCCCTCACTACCAACATTTATTCGCACAATATTAGGCTTCATTATTGGATTATTATTTTCAATCATTGGTACTATTTTTGGAATTATCTTTGGGCCGTTACTTGCATTATTTTTAAGAATTTTAACAGCACCATTGGTACTTTTTGCTAAAATAATAGCATTCATAGTTAACTTGTTCACGTCATAATTTAAACATTAAAATCTCTTTAGAAAACCAAATTGCCTTAAGTCTTTCGGATGTTTAACTAGAATTTTTTTGCGCTAATGCCACACCAACAATAATTAAAACAGCAAACAATAGTGTTTGTATGGATATGATTTCTCCAATTAGTATATAAGAAAATATGACAGCAAAAACTGGCATTAAATAAACATAAATTACTAATCGCGAAATCTCTTCATTTATCATAGCTTCATACCAAAACAGAAGTGCAATAAAACTTGGAAATATAACTAATAGAAATATGGCGAACCAAGTTTCAATTGATAGATTTATAATAACATCTAAAGGTCTTTCAAATGAAGATATTACACTTAATACTATAAAACCAACTAAGGAACTGAATCCTAATATCTGAAGAGGATTTTTTCTTTCTAATCCTTTTTTAGTAATTATACTTGAAATAGCATATGATACACCTGATAGAAGAATTAGGAAATTTCCATAGACTGACGAATCAAATAGATTAATATTATTATCTAAACTTATAACTAAAAAAATTGTTCCTATTAGTGCACATATCGAACCAACAATTTTTTTTTTATCTGCAGATTCATTTAGAATTACAATTGCGAATATAATAGTGAATATTGGTCCTGAGGTTTGAATTATACTACTAACAGATGCAGTTGTGTACATCATCCCAGTATTTTGTAAAATACCAGGCAGAATAATTGTAAACAAACCTATACTAAGATAAATTAACCAATCCTCTTTTGAAACTGGAATATATTTTCTACCTTGTTTTATTAAAAGAAAAACCAATATAGGAATAAAAACGATAGCTCTCATTGCTGCAAGAGTAACAGGTGGAACACCATTGTCTAACACAATTTTAATGAGTGGAAATGAAAAAGACCACATTATAATTGCAGACAGTACAATGAAGAAATAAAAAATTCTCTTTGACACACAGTATGTAAGTTTATTCGATTTTTAGTGTTTTTGCTATATTAGTTTTTTTAGATGTGTACTCTATGACAACGAGAAAATAAAAAATTTATTGGCTAAAGTAAGATTATTTAAAAAAGAAAGAGTTTTGAATATTACAATCCAAGAAGTTGGTGTAACAATGTAAGAATATTAGGATGTTGTTCAAAGATCCTCAAGAACAATGAATTAATTGATTTATTTATTGGCATTGTAACATGCAATGGTTCAGACCAGTTACTCCATGCTCCATAAACATCCATAACTCTAGCTTTTAAATCATAGCTACCTGAGTTCTTCCAGCTATGTTCAATTAAAATGGTTTCACCGTTATCCCAAGGATGACAGTCACCACCACTACATTTTTCTGTGATAATTTCATCACCGAAATCTATTTCAAGCTCCCAGAAATGATCGTCTTCATCAGGATCAGTAACGGTTATATAATAAACGTATTTTTCTTCGATTTTTCCAATTAACGGCCCTGTTATTAAAGGTGGATTAGGAGGGTTGTTATAATTTGCCATAACTGGTATTATATTTGCAATGAAAAGAATACAAACTGCTATACCTATTATTTTACTTTTCATGATTTAACCATAGTTGTAGTATATATTATGTTAATTAATACAATTTAAATGTTTTTATATCTTATGCCTACATCTGGAGATTAACTAAATGTAATTCTTCATCGTTATCTTCATGACTTGGCCATCCGTCATATATTTGAGGATGTTGTGGGAAAAAATCATGAGGCATGAATGGAATAAAAGAGTAAACAAATGCTAAAATTGTTGATCTTTTTATTGTTGGCGTTTCTGCATATATATATGCTTCTTCTACTGAAATCACCATATCTCCATTTAAATCAGCAGGTCCGGATAATCCTTTGAATAAAAAATTGGGAAATAACCAACGTGTTCGTAGATACATTGGCCATGAAGATTCATTAGCATCACTTGATGTTATTATAATGCGACCTGATTGAGATAAATCATTTGCCCCATCAATCATTCCCCCGCTGTAACATGTTTCAAATATTAACACTAGGTTTTTAAATTCTACGGAGTTAAATTTATCGTTTAATTCTTCATCTAATATGTAATTACTTATATTGTCATAGTCATAAGGAACAAGATATTCGTCATAATTATCTGGTTCATCATATGGTTGTTGATCCTCTATTCTACCGCCATGCATAGAAAAAAAGAAGATTACGATATCCTCGTCTTTTATCTCATTATTTTTTAACCATTCGAATGGTTCGTTTAAAATTTTTTGTTTTGTAGCATTTTCTTCAATTATTTTTTTAATATTGTTATTTGTACATCCTTGTGAAAGTAATATTTCAGTTAGTGAATTTACTCCATAAGTATCTCTTTTGATGTCACCTACTGCAATAATTACTACCCATATATTTGATCCTTTTTCAAGATTGATTTTAATCAAAGAACAGTAATCAAAGGCCCGAAAGTCGGCAAAAACGGCCATCGTCACAAACCAATCCAGATAGGTCAACTGAGTAAAACCACGTTTGAGTC
>JAJISJ010000059.1 GCA_022848765.1 Thermoplasmatota archaeon | reverse complement strand
ATGAATATGTAATGGTAAAAATAAATAAATTAATAACGGATTTTTACGAACTTAAAGTAAATCAATTAATGGACAAAAGAATCTGGGATCTACCTATAATTGATAAAAATGAAGATATTCATCATGTTCTATCAATTCTAGGTGGAAGAAATCACATATGGGTTGTTAATAATGCGAAAGAAAAAGAATTGGTGGGAATAATTACCGAACATGATGTATTATCAGTATTAGCGCCAAAAAAATTTCCATCATATGTATTTGGTATTCCAAATATTAGCTCAATTAAACATGGTACGGCTAAATCAGCTGAAGATGTAATGCATCATAATGTTATTGGATGTGAATCAGATGATAAAATAATTGATGCAATAATGAAAATGGTAAAATATGGATTAAAAAGGCTACCCGTTTTAAATAAAAAAAAAATAATTGGAGAATTAACATTACATCAATTAATTAGAAAATTCTATAATGCAACCCAATATCATCCAATAATTGAAGAAAATGGAGAAGGCTGATAAAAACGTTATTTGACATCATATTCTCAGTAGCATTAGCACTTCTTTTTGCTAGAGTACTTGGATTTATTTTTGATAAATTAAAACAACCAGCTGTTATAGGCGAAATTATTGCTGGTTTAGTTTTAGGAATAATTAGTTTACATATCTTTTTTGGTCAAAATTACACATTTTTCAATATAACAGTTACATTTCCAAATCTAGCTTTTAATACTCCAGAATTTGAATTACTAGCAGAATTCGGAATTTTATTTTTATTATTCGTATCTGGTCTTGAAACAAGAATTTCAAAAATCCGTGAGATGGGGAAATCCTCCACATTTGTTGCAATTGGGGGAATTATAGTTCCATTAATGCTGGGTATTATAACTGGAATTATGTTTAATTTTTCAATACAAGAAAGCATTGTTATAGGATTAATCTTAATAGCCACATCTGTAGGAGTAACAGTTAGATCCCTTTTAGATTTACACGTTTTAGATACAAATGTAGGAAATACAATATTAGGTGCAGCTGTAATCGATGATATTTTGGGGATAATACTCCTTGCTTTTATTTTCGGTATAGCATCTCCATTATGGGTCGGATTTAAAATAATAATATTTTTTATAATATTTCTTTACATCGGAATCAAATTGATTGATAAAATAATAGATCTAGGTGAAAAAATACATTTACCAAAAGCCCTTTTAAGTATTTCACTGTCAATTTTTTTAATATATTCCTTTTTTGCGGATAAAGCGGGAATATCAGCAATAATAGGTGCATTTGTAGCAGGTTTATTAATAGGCCAAACCGTAAGATCAAGAAAAATAATAAATGATGTTAAAACAATGGGATATGGTTTCTTCATCCCTTTATTTTTTGTATGGGTTGGAACAATAATAAATATTAAATCATTTTTAACTATTGGACTATTTACATTCATTATTATTGTCATTGCAATATTTGGTAAAATAATTGGATGTGGTTTAAGTGCTAAAATTTCTGGATTAAATCTAAGAGAATCAATCCAAGTGGGAATTGGTATGATTCCCCGAATGGAAGTAGCATTAATTATTGCCACTTATGCAATAGCAAACAATATCATAATAGGAAATGCAGCTGATCAAATATTAGCTACCACCTTAATTTTAACGATTATAACAACAATAATTACACCATATTTAATAAAAAAATCATTTAAGATTTAAAAAATATATATCATAAAATAAATTAAAAATAATTTAAGGTAAAAAAAATGGATGCAATAGAAGCAATAAAAACCAGAAGAAGCATTCGAAAATATTTGAATAAATCAATTCCAAATAAAACAGCCTATGAATTAATAGAAATGGGAATGAATGCTCCTTCAGCAGGAAATGAAAAACCATGGCATTTTGTTATAATAGATAAATATGAAATTTTTAAAAAAATACCAAATTTTCATCCACATTCAGATATGCTGAAAGAAGCAGCTATAGCAATTCTTGTTTGTTTTGATATTAATTTAGAAAAACACACAGGAATGGCAGTTCAAGATTGTTCAGCAGCAACCGAAAATATACTTATCGCAGCAAATGCTAAAGGATTGGGGGCAGTTTGGTTGGGAATATATCCAAGATTAGAACGAATAGAAGGAATGAAAAAAATATTAAATATTCCAGAAAATATTATACCAGTTTCATTAATTTCAATAGGATATCCTAAAGAAGAAATAATTAAAGAAAACAGATATGATAAAACTAGAATACATGATAATCAATGGTAAATATAACTAAATTATATATTAAATAAATATTTAGCAAAATTATTCTTATATAACATTATTTTAGATACGATGGTAACTTTCATAAAAGCATATACAAATCCAAATAAGTATGCACAATATATTTCAACAAAGGAAATTGTTGCAGATATAAAAGTAGATTTAAATGGTATAAATCGATTAATAACACAAATTGAATCAGGTATAGAAATAAAAGCAATAGTAATAGTTAAACATCCAAAAAAAAATTATTATGCAGTACTTGATGGACATCATAGATTTTGGGCACAGAAAATTCTAGGTTACGATAAAATGAAATGTGCTGTAATAGAAGATTTCTTTGGTTTAGGATTTCATTTAACAAGAAATGGCATATTTCAGCCTGATCCAAAAATTACAAAATATATAAGAATTCCTCTTAAAAGGATTTATTCATATATAACAGAATTTATTAATGAACCTGAGAAAACAATAAATAAAATGAATAGAATTAAAAAAAAATTTGATCAATTATGAAATTAATATTTGATTTCTCAAAAGAATATAAAAATTTACCAATCGCTGAAACATTATCATGTTTGAAAATAGAAAAAATTAATTATAAAATAATCGAATTAAATCAAGAATTACTAACAATATCTGCTAATATCAATAATAATAAAATAACCCAAATTGCAAAACGTTTATCATTAACATACAATATCGGTGAATTGTTATTCACCTCTTCAAAATCACCTCAAGAACTTAAAAACAAAGCTTTAAAAGTTAAAATTAACAATCATGGATCAATAGCAATAAAATATAGAAATAGATCAAAAGATATTGATTCACAAAAAATAGTCAAAACCCTTGGTGAAATATTTACTTTAAATAGAAAAGTTAATTTAAACAATCCAGAAATTGAAATTAGATGTCTAATAACAAATAAACAAATTTATATTAGCAGAAATATAAAAAAAATAGATAGAGATCAATATGAAAAAAGAAAAGTACAATTTCGTCCATTTTTTTCACCAATATCATTACACCCAAAATTATCTCGTGTTATGGTAAACTTATCTATGGCAAGAAAAAATGATGTATTATTAGACCCATTTTGTGGAACTGGTGGTATTTTAATCGAAGCGGGAATTTTAGGGATAAAAACTATTGGCAATGATATTGATAAAAAATTAGTTGAAGGATGCAAACAGAATCTAAAACACTATAATATTTCTCATTTTACTATATATAATTTGGATATCGGTGAAATCAATAATAAGATATCCAAAATTGATATAGTAGTTACAGATTTTCCATATGGAAAATCAACAACCACAAAAGGTGAAGAACTTGAAAGCCTCTATACAAGGGCATTCAATAATATAAATTATGTATTAAAAAAAGAAGGAATAGCAGTAATTGGGTTAGCAGATAAAGATATGATAAAAATTGGAGAAAAATTTTTTTCTCTAGAAAATGTTTTTGATATTAGGGTACATAATAGTTTAACAAGATATTTTGCTGTATTTATTAAATCAAATAAATAGTTCATATATAGTTAATAGAAATTGCCAATAGCCATTTGCAATATCTCCAGTTAATTTATCAATTTTATAGCTTATATCATCAATTCCTTCAAACCATTTGTCATTTCTTATAATTTTTTTATTTATCACTCTATCATTACAATTCATTTATTTTTAACCAAAATACTTTTACAATGAATAATAATCCCATTTAATAATGACACAACTCAGTATAATATTTCTTGGAACCAGTGGAAGCTGGCCAACGGTTAAACGTAATGTTTCAGCTATAGCAATAAAAAGAGGAAGTGAAATTTTATTATTTGATTGTGGTGAAGGTACACAACGGCAATTTCAAAAATCCAATGCTAGTTATATGCAAATTTCAAAAATATTTATAACTCATTTTCATGGAGATCATTTTTTAGGATTACCTGGTTTAATTCAGACAATGCAACTAAATGACCGAAAAAAATCTCTATCAATTTATGGTCCAAAAGGAATAAATCAACTTATGGAAAACATATTAAATCTTGGATATTTTCACCCAGATTATAAAATAAACACTTATGAATTAAATGATGAAGACAGCTTACATTTTGGAGAGTATACTATTAATATTATTAAAGTGGATCATGGTGTAACAACTCTAGGGTATAGTATTCAAGAGAAATCTCGACCCGGAAAATTTGACAAAAAAAAAGCTCTAAAAATTGGAATACCAGAAGGTCCATTATTTAGTAAAATTCAAAAAGGAGAAACAATTACATTAAAAAATGGACAAATTATCAAACCAAAACAAATTCTAGGACCTGCAAGAAAAGGAAGAAAAATTGTAATATCTGGTGATACAAAACCAACAAAGAAAATGATTGATTTCGCAAAATTTGCAGATATTTTAATTCATGATTCAACATTCGATTCCAAACTTAAAGATATTGCAAATGATTATGGACATTCAACAGCATATCAATCAGCAGAAATCGCGAAAAACGCAAAAATCAATAAATTATTTCTTACTCATATCAGTCCAAGATATCTAGATAACGAAATTCTAGAAAAAGATGCACGGAAAATATTTAAAAATTCTTATGTAGCAAGGGATTTTCAAGAAATTGAAGTTAACTATGTTGGCTAATATATCTTAATTGAATATTTATTCGATGATAAAATTTGTTAATTATTTTTTATTTTTGAATCATAAAACTTCTAAAACAATGACTTAAGCTTTTATGAGCTTCAAGTTCAAAAAGAATAGGCGCGTCAACTGCCCATTCATTAAAAGCTTTAATAGTATCATTTATCGAAATTTTTTTATCAGAGTGCCATATTTTTTCACCTATATGAGAATTATCAATATATGCAAATATTTTGTTTTCATTTTCTTTTGGTAAAACAAACAGATTAAAAGTAGACTGGTTACCCTCTTGATCCTCTTTATAAAAAACACAACTAGCATCTGATTTTTGAAAAATGCCAAATTTGTGCCCTTTTCTGTCTGATAAATTCATATTACTCCTCTCACCTCAATATTCTAAATTAAATTACTTATATTTATATTATTCACTTAAAATTTTTATTTTTTTGTTTCTTTTATTTTTTTTTCGTTTTTCAAATTTTAAAAAATTTATAACAAAATTTTTGATATTATTAATTCATATTCAATAATTATTAACTTTTTATTATAAAATAATATAAATCAATTAATAAAATCAAAATCTAATTAAGCAAGGTTCTCTATTCAAAATTGGTATAAATGAAAGAAAGACCGTCATATGATGAATATTTCATGGAAATGGCATATATTGTATCAAAAAGAAGTACTTGCATAAGACGAAGAGTAGGGGCAATACTTGTAAAAGATAAACACATTTTAAGCACAGGATATAATGGTGCACCAAAGGGGCATAAACATTGTTCAATTGAAGGATGCATTAGAGAAAAAAATAATGTACCTTCTGGAGAAAGACATGAAATATGTAGAGGACTTCATGCCGAGCAAAATGTAATCATTCAAGCAGCTGTTTTTGGCATTCAGATAAAAAATTCAGTTCTATATTGTACTAACACTCCTTGTATTGTATGTGCAAAAATGTTAATAAATGCAGGTGTTAAAGAAATTATATTTTCAGGCGATTATCCAGATGATCTTGCAAAAAAAATGCTTTATGAAAGTAAAATAAAATTGATTAATGTAAACAATAAAAATCATAAAAAAATTAGGGATAAAAAAAATTTAAAATTGAAAAAATAAGAAAAATATATATACTCAAAAATGATTTATGCTTAGAGGAGAGGAAAATGAAGCGAAAAAGATCATTTGTATTGGATGAAAAAGATGATAAGGCCGTTCAATTGTTCGCTGAACTTGGGATGCCAAAGAATCTTGCCA
>JAJISJ010000058.1 GCA_022848765.1 Thermoplasmatota archaeon | reverse complement strand
ATTTTAATATTATTAGTGGTATTTAAAATTTATTGTGTTAATATGTAACAATAGTTTCCAATAATGATTTATATAAAAAATAGGTAAGAGGGATAGTCTCGAGTTTGGTTTTACCTCCCCTAGAGTAAATTGCTATTTTTTTCTTACCTATTTTTAAATACAATATTTAAAATATTATTTGTTGTATTTAAATTTTATCATGTTAATATGTAACATTAGTTACTAATAATGATTTAAGTGAAAAAAAGGAGGTTAAGGGGAGATGATATAGTTTCTCCCCCCTCTTTAAACAGAGGCGATGTGGAAATTAGACATATTAAAATCATTTTGGAGCAAAATATGAATCAAAAAATGTTTTTGTTTCCACTATCCTTAATTTAATTAATTACCTCCCGTTTTGTACAACAGATTGTACAATAATTTAAATGATAAAAGTTGTATTTATAATTTATCGTGTTAATAATTAGCTAATTAATATGTAATAATCAGATATACTTTTATTGATCTCTCATTTAAGTTTAAAAATTAGGAGTTTAATATATTATTTTATGGAATCAAAATATTGTGAGTGTTGTAATAAAGAGATGTCATTGTATAGATTTTATGATGATGATAAGTATTGTAAATTTTGTAGGGATCATTTAGCTGAATGATATTGATTTGTATGAAAAATAGTTTAACGGAGGCAAGAGGGAGTAGGTTCTGGAAGATTTAAAATATAGGGGGAAAATCCTAATTTTTTAATTGTGAAGGGAAGGCGGGAGAAATGTCTTCCAGAATGGACTCCCATATGGTTTGGAATTGTTTGTTTACACTTACCGTAAATATATATGTAATAAGGAGTATAAATACTTTACGTTAGTTGTAAACATTTTTATAATGTTATTAAAGATGATTTGTATATAAAATTAGTTAGTGATTATTTTATAGAATTTTAAAGGGAGGTGAAAGGGAACTTTAAAAACAGATATCTAGAATAATGTTAGTTCCCCCTCATCGCAATACTATATTATCTTTTAAGGTTTATATATTTTACTATTTAATAGGGGAATTTTAGGTTTAAAATAGGTAAACTTGTAATTAGATATAATTAAATATAATCAAGATGATATAATTTATTGATTGTTAAGGGAGGAGAAAGAAAACGGAAAATAAAAAGGGGTTTACATCCCTTATTTATAAGGAGTGAAACCTTTTTTCAAAATCAAACGGTTTTGATTGGATTTCGTAATGTTTTGTTTTTTGTATTGTTTTTTTTATTAATGCGAGTTTTTTTATCAAATGTTTTATAGTTTAGCTATTTGTTATTTAATAGCTGATTGTTATTAGACATGTTAAAAACTTTTTTATGTTTGCTCATATTATCTGGATAATTAATAATAAAAATATTTAATTAAATTTGTATAAACGGGTGATAATAGTTGTTTATAAACTACGAGCATGAAAATCAAATATATAATGTAATCGTAGAAAGAAGAAAAAATTTCTACTTTATCACATATGACAATACAGAATATAAGGTTAATGCAGAAGAAATAAAAAGTGGTCATTTAATAATTAAAATTGGAGATAAAATAATAAAAAGTGTTGTAACAAAAGGCGATCAAGAAAAATATGTTTTTGTAGATGGAGATATATTTAAGGTTAAAAACATTGAACTTACTGGTTTTAGGAAAAAAAAGAAAAAAGAAAAAGAAAATACTCTTAATTCTCCAATATCAGGAAGAATAGTAAATATAAAAACAAAAAAAGGAGACAAAGTCAAGAAAGGTGATGTTCTTTTAATAATTGAAGCCATGAAAATGGAATATATAATAAGAGCACCATATGATGGAATTGTAAAAAAAGTAAATTTTAAAGAAAAAGATCTGATTGAAATTGGTCAAAATACTCTTGAACTTTCAAAAATGAAGGGATGATTGAATGGATATAATTGAAAGTAATATAAATACTTCAAATAAAGATTTCAAAGAAAATTATTCATATTATGAAAAACTTGTTATTGATTTAAAAAAACAAATATCAATATCAACAAAAGGTGGAGGAGAAGAAAAAATTAAAATACATAAATCAAGAAACAAAATGTTAGCACGCGAGCGGATAGAAGCATTACTTGATCCAAATACCCCATTTATGGAATTCAATACACTTGCAGCATATGGAATGTATAATAATAAAGCACCATGCGCTGGTATAGTAACAGGAATTGGTATAATACATGGTAGAGAAGTTCTAATTGTTGCAAATGATGCAACAGTAACTGGAGGTACATATTATCCAATGACAGTTAAAAAACATTTAAGAGCACAAGAAATTGCAATGAAAAATAACTTACCATGCATATATCTCGTTGATTCCGGAGGAGCTTTTTTACCTATGCAAGATGAAGTATTTCCGGACAGAGAACAT
The DNA here is from genome assembly GCA_022848765.1 of Thermoplasmatota archaeon. Classification (GTDB taxonomy): domain Archaea; phylum Thermoplasmatota; class E2; order DHVEG-1; family DHVEG-1; genus JAJISJ01. The sequence goes on along the minus strand of JAJISJ010000058.1, from coordinate 3,796 downwards.
TTCGGAAGAATATTTTATAATCAAGCAAAAATGTCATCAAAGGAAATACCTCAAATAGCTGTTGTAATGGGATCATGCACAGCAGGCGGTGCATATGTACCTGCCATGTCTGATGAAACAATAATAGTAAAAAAAACAGGAACAATTTTTCTAGGAGGCCCACCACTTGTAAAAGCAGCAACTGGGGAAGAAGTCAGCGCAGAAGATCTAGGTGGCGCAGATGTACATTGTAGAGAAAGTGGAGTATCAGATCACTATGCACATGATGATCAAGAAGCAATTCATACAACAAGAAATATAATTGAAAACCTAAATAGAAAAGAAAAAACATACCTTGAAGTATCAAAACCAGAAGAACCATTATATGATATGAAAGAAATTTATGGGGTAATTCCCAAAGATTCACGAAAAATTTTTGATATAAGGGAAATAATCGCACGAATAGTAGATGGATCAAAATTCCATGAATTCAAAGAGCTTTATGGAGAAACTTTAGTTTGTGGATTTTCAAGAATTATGGGATACCCCGCCGGTATTTTAGCAAACAATGGAGTGTTATTCTCAGAATCTGCGTTAAAAGGTACACACTTCATTGAATTATGCTGTCAAAGAAAAATTCCATTAGTTTTTTTACAAAATATAACTGGATTTATGGTTGGTAGAAAATATGAATCTGGAGGGATAGCAAAAGACGGCGCAAAAATGGTGACAGCAGTAACCTGTGCGGAAGTACCAAAATTCACAGTTGTAATAGGCGGATCATTCGGTGCAGGAAACTATGGAATGTGCGGAAGAGCTTATGAACCACGACAATTATGGATGTGGCCAAATTCAAGAATTTCAGTAATGGGTGGAGAACAAGCTGCAAATGTTTTATTAACAGTTAAACGTGATCAATTATGGAGAAAAGGTAAAGAACTAACAAAAAAAGAAGAAAAAGAAATTACTGAACCAATAAGAAAAAAGTATGAAACTGAAGGTAGTCCATATTACAGTACTGCAAGAATATGGGATGATGGAGTTATTGATCCAATTGATACAAGAATGGTGTTAGGTCTTGGGATATCAGCATCTTTAAATGCAAAAATACCAGACTGGAAACCCGGCGTTTTCAGGATGTAATAAACATAACAATATGGATAAATTTTAATATAGAAACATATTTCAGAATAATTACGTGAGGGGAAGATGAAAGATAAAATATTACATGATATTAAAAAATGGTATGACACTCAAAATGAAAATCCAGATATTTCAGATTTTGTAGATATAGTAATAAATAAAACAACCGATTCAATCTTTGATACAGTTAAGAAAGAATTAGAAAATGAATTTACAATTGGAAATTTGGAACATCCCTTTATAATATCCAGTGAATATTATCTTGAACTTAAATTGAAAGAAATTAAAGATAAATGTTTAAAAACATTTAAAATTGAAAATACTAAAAAAGAAGAAGACGGATCTTTTTAGTTATTAATAACCTATTTTTTAAAATAATCTTAAATTATTTTTTAAATAATCTGAAACATATTTTCATTTTGACAATATAACGCATTATCTATTTAAAGAATCAAATTCAAAAAATTATTTAAAATATCAATATGAAAAAATGGAGATGTAATAATATGAAACATAAAAATAGTAAAATTGGGCAGTATGGTATCACTTTTAAACCTATCAAAGGTTATAAAACAAAGGATGGGAAAAAAGTTCCACCACATATGAAAAAAGTAGAATTCAAGTGGAAAGATAACTAATAAAACAAGATTCATAAAAAATAATTTTTTAATATACTAATTGGCATAAATATAATATAAAAATTAAACATCGAAATCTAATAGATACAAATAACGTAAAATTATAAACTTGAACATTTATAGAAATTTGTATCATATAATCTAAGTATGATATAATTTTTCATACAAAATAATAAATATACAATATATGGTAATCAAATCAAATAATTTTTTAAAAAAAAGGAGAAAGGGCAGGGACAAATGTTAGTAAAATAAAGTATCCCTTTCTACCTTCCCTTCATTTATAATAATTATAATCAATAGTTTTGTATATAAATATAACTATATACAAATATTTATTAAATGATTTTGTTAATTTTAGATCGTCTTCGCAATATTCAAAAAAAAGATAGAGGTATTATACCTCTTTATTATCTTCAACAAATTGTTTTATTGCTTCCACTTCTTGTAATATCAATTGCGCCTTCCTAATACCAAATCTAAATGGATAATTATCATTTTCATCCCATTTCAATTCTAGCATCGCATTTCCTTTATATTCACTTCTTTCTGCCACCATTTTCTTTTCCTCCTATTGACCTTTTAACTTTTTATTAAATATTCTTTATATTTGATCATATAACTTAATCTATTCTTTCAATGTATCTGATCTTTTAAATATTATTTCTAATAATTGTTTATTAATTATTTCAATCTTAATCATTCTCATTATTGAAAAATATTTAGGTATGATATAACTTGTTATCAAAAAATTAATGAATTTCGAAGAAAATGAAAGTTATAATAAAAAATAAAACGATCATAAATATAAAGATAGAATCATTAAGACGGCATTAATAATGGGAAAAAAAGATATCGAAATGTTAAAAATATTAAAAAAATTCGAAAAAAAATTACCAAAATTTCCTGATGGTAGAATAGATTATTCTAAATCAAATAAATGTATTGTACTAACAGTTTTTATAACTTATAATAACAAAATATTATTATTAAAAAGAAGCAGAAAAGTCGGCACATATAAAAATAAATGGAATACAGTAACAGGTTATATAGATGAAAAAAAACCTATTTTTAATAAAATACTTGAAGAATTAGAAGAGGAATTAGATATTACAAAAAAAGATATATTATCATATAACATATTTGAATCATTTGAATTTGAAGATAAAAAAATCAATAAAAAATGGATAATATACCCATCAATAGTTAAATTGAAAAATAATCCAAAAATAAAACTAGATTGGGAACATAGCGAATATAAATGGATTCACCCAAAGGATTTATTAAAATACGATATTGTACCAAAACTAGATTTAAGCTTAACAAAAGTAATTAATTAATATTCACTAACTTTCAACTTCTTCTCAATTCTCTTTAAGGTTTTGTTAGCAGTAAATACTTATTTAAATAATAACGTCTTATTATTATCGATAATATGGCAAGAAAAGAAGATGAAAGAAAAAAATTTAATACTGTAAAAAAGGTATTAGATCCAAAAATTAGTGGCTTAGGTAAGGGAACTACAATATCTTATTGGTCGGGTATAAAAAAGTTTTTTGATGTAAATGAAATCAATAATCCAGATGAATATATCGTGGATTTAAGACGTTTGGAAAGAAATGAAAGAATCGATAAATCAGATGAATATGAGGATAATATTAAGAAATTTGCAATATCAATAAAAGGCATTCCATCAAAAACACAAAATCAGTATTTGGCTTCAGTAAAAAAATTCTTTGCAGTAAATCGAATTGATTTTCCTTCGCAAGTATGGAATAAAATTAAAATTATGAACCATATTCAAAAAGTAAGATCATTAACTCTTGATAAGATACCAGACCAAGCAGATTTAAAAGCCATATTATCACACGGTGGTCTGAAAGAAAAAGCATTATTTATGGTAAATGCAACAAGTGGGACAAGAATTGGTGAAATTACGAGTTTAACTTTTGATAATCTTAAATTTGAGGAAAATATGTTGATTATCAGAGAAGATACAGCAAAGGGAAATTATCAAAGAACTACTTTTATTACAG
>JAJISJ010000057.1 GCA_022848765.1 Thermoplasmatota archaeon | reverse complement strand
TATGAAAAATGTTATGATATAACATTGAGAATGGCGGATAAAATAAGATCTGAAATTGATATCGGAATTTTTATAACATTAGGTCCTTATCCCGTAGATTATATTAAATTAAAAAATAAATTTGGAAGATTCAAAGCAATTGAAATTATGAAAAAAGGTGTTGATCTAGCAATTAAATTATGTGAAGAAAAAAAATCTGTTGCAATTGGTGAAATTGGCAGACCTCATTTTAGTGTTGATGAACAAACAATTACTGATGCTAATCATATATTATCTTATGCTATGGGGAGAGCCGCGGATATTAAAGTACCTGTTGTTTTACATACTGAAAGTACAACACCTGAAAACTGTAAAGAATTCGTTAAAATGGGTGAAAAAGTTGGTTTACCTAAAAATAAAATTATAAAACATTTTTCTCCGCCATTTATTTATGAAAATGAAAATTATGGTCTTATGCCCTCAATATTAGCTAGTAGAAAAAATATTGAGGTCGCCTTTAAAAAAGGTACAAGATTTTTGATGGAAACGGATTATATTGATGATCCTCTCCGTCCTGGTGCAGTTTTAGGGCCTAAAACAGTACCTAAAAAAACCTTAGATCTTTTGGAAAATGGAATAATTACTGAAGATCAAATTTATAAAGTACATAAAGAAAATCCCGAAAAAATATATGATATTAGTTTAGATTAATCTCTTAAGGTATTTTTTATGAAAATTTTAACCTATATATTTAAGATCCTCTGTTTTTTCTATTGATGCACTTTCAATTTCTTTTAATTGTTGTGCAATTTGTTGAATTTCCTTAGCTTTTTCTTCCAATGCTGAAAGATTAATATCAATATTGGTAATTTTCATTAAAATTTTTAAAACAGCTTTTGCACTTTTCGGATCTACTAGATAACCTGGTGTTTCCCCCATTAGACAAGTACCTTGCATATCTCTTAATTTCCCTAGTCCAAGTAACAAACCACTTGCTCCGACTATTCCTCCGCCAGGTTCATTTTTTTTGAAAATAGCTCCATATTTTTTCATTATTTTTACAAGCTTTTTATCCGTTGTTGCACATAATACCTTTGGATTTTTAATTTCATGACCTAATCCATAACCGCCAAGTGTGTACATTTCATTTACATTATTTTCTTCAGCGATATCTAATATTTTTTCAACTAATTCGTATTGACCTTGTGAGGATAGACCTTGGTAATCACCGGTTAATAATAAAATATCTCTTTGATTTTTTTTCTTTGCTTTCCAGTAATAAAACTCATTTTTTACTAAATCAGTGGTTCCATCAGAGTTTATAAAAACCTGTGGAGGAAAATCTTTACAATATATTTCAATGAATTTTGATGCTTTAATATTATCAATTAAATGTTCTACAGCTAATTTTCCGACATTTCCAATACCTGGAAGTCCTTCAATTAGAATTGGATTTTTTAATTTAGGTTGTTTATTTATTTTCCTTATAGTGACATAATCCATTTTATTTTTCTCCCATATTTTGTTTTTTTAGTTTTCTTCTATATGTCCCATAACGATCTTGCGGAGAAAACCGGGGTGGATATTTTGATATGGATTTATTTTTACATTTATTGCAAATAACTTCTAAAGTGTATTCTCTACAATTATTACAAAATCTTAAATTCTTCATCTATTCTTCAGCCTTTCGATGAAATTTTATTTCTCCATTTTCATTAGTGATTTCATTTTCAATTTTTTCAACTACTTTTTTCATTTCATCTTCAGCGATTTTATAATCTGGAGCTTTTATTGTTATCATGTAATGGGGTGCTCCAATGTATTTTATATTTATTTCAACATCCTCAAATTCACTTAGTTCTGCCTTTAATAGAGCATTTTTTATTTGATTTATTCCATCAGGATGCCAAGATTTAATATCAAGGTAGCCTGATATTTCAACGAATTGTATTGAAATATTTTCTTTTGCCAATAGGTTAAATTCTTCAATCCAATCTCCGTTAATTCCATCATTTTTCAATATTTCAGAGTCATATGCCATCTCTTCAAATGCAGAATATAAAGAGCCATATCTATTAATTAATTCTTTACCGAATTCTTTATAACATTGATCAACTGATTTATTTAATTTCTTAGCAAGCATTTGTAATAAACGGTGAGCTTTTTCACTGTTTTTCCATTCTTTAATTTTATCTCTTTTTTGATGTTCATTTACTCTTTTTAGAGAGAGGTCTACATGTCCTTTAGATTCATCTATACTAATAACTTTACAAACAACTTTTTGTTTTTCTTTTATATGGTTACGAATTCTTTTAACCCAACCACTAGCTACTTCAGCTATATGTATAAATCCTTCCTTATTTGGATATTCATCTAAAGAAACAAATGCACCATAATTTTGAACTTTTATTACAGTGCCTATGACAAATTCCCCTTCCTCAGGATAATCCTTTTTAATCATAATTAGAGACCTTGATTATTCAATAACTTCTAATAACTCTCCTTTAATTTCTGCTTTACCACCTTTAGGAATAGCAAGCTTACTGCCACATATATGACATGATACTGGACTACTTGCTTTATCGAATAGGACTTGTTCATTTTCACAATCCCTGCATCTAACTTTTATGAATTTGCTTTTTGTTTTTTTCATTTTTTATTCGCCTACTTCAAATTTTTTCGACCTTTGACTTGCTGGTTGATGACTTTTTTTACATATTCCGCATGTATATTTTAATGCTATTCGTCGACTTGTTTTTTCTCGCGTCCTTCTGGTTTTGGTCTTGGAAATCCTCTGTATCCGCGCATTACACGACGGAAACGGCGCTGACCTTGTTTTAGTTCACTGGCCTTTCTCTTTTTTATTTTATCGACATCGTGTATTGTATGTTTCTTGCAGTGAGGGCAATACCTTTTGACTTTCCTTGGTCTTTTCATGTGCAACTCCTTTAATATTGCTTTAGATTGTAAGCGTAATAAGGAGGTAATATAAAAATGTAAGCAAATCTAATATTAAAATATCTATTAAATGTTAATATATTTTGGATATATTATATTTATTAATTTTCCTATTTATATAATATTAAAATTGTAGGATTTTTAAATAACAAGTTTTATTTTAATTAATTTTTTTTAATCTCTTTTACAACTCGTTTATTTAACAACAGTTCACTTGTATTTTTTGGAATAGTGATAAGGTCATCTTTTCTTAGATTATATTTTCTTGCATCTGTTCCAATAAATTCAGGTATATTGTCTCTTACTAAAAAAATTTTATTATTCTCATTTTTTACCTTTTTTTCAACTTTTTTTATATTAGTTTTATTATCATTTACCAAATCATTTTTTATTACTTTTTTGTCCATAATTTGTTGACGTTGTCTAATAACTATTTCAAGAATTGATTCAAATAGAATTTTTTCTGTATTTACAAGATTCTTTAAATTAGGCTCCCCTCCTCTTACTTTAGTCATTATTGCAATTAATATTTTTTTCTCTCTTTGTTCATAAATATTTTTAATAATTTTTTTTGTATTATTTATTTCATTTTTTAAGATTATTTTTCTTTGTTCATTTATCTCATTTTTAAATCTTAAATTAAGAATTTTTATATAATCTGAAAAATTTATATAAAGCTCGGGATTTATTTTTGATAAGGCTGGAGTTTTTTCTTCAATTTGTTGAATTTTTCTTAATGTTTTATAATTAAATTCATCTATATCCATTTTTTATATCACAACATAAATCTAAACTTAAATTAAATAAATTTTCAATCCTTTTTTTTATTCTTTATTATAGTTTTGGTTATTCAATAGTAGCTATTTTCCTTCCGATTAATATAACTGCTAGATATGAAGGTATCTCATTTTCACCAGGATGTAGATTAAATTTTTCATCATTCATTATAATATTAAATTTTTGATTTAATTGAATTTTTACTGATTTTTCAGGTAATGCAACAGCATTTTTAAGAGGATTGAACTCTTTTAATTCATCTATTTTTAAAGGTATAACCTTTAATCCAGTCTTTCCATGTAGAGATAAAGGTAACCTTATTAAACGTTTAATATCACAGGTGACAGGTTCATCTGTTTCTCCAGCACTCATTGTAACTGCAGTTTTTCTTAAAACATTATTTAAGAAAAATTTTCTAATTGTCTTTGATTGATCAAGCCTCCCTTCTTTTATTCTATTTATTCTCTCATCAGATAAATCCGATATTAGTTTTTCAGCATTATTTTTTACTCCATATTCTTGGAGTTTTTTTACAGGATCATTGCTCATTCTTATTTCATCTAGAAGATCTATTAAACCTCTGCTTATTCTTCCCCTCCATCCAGGTTCATTAGGTTTTGGCATTATCAATGTTTTTTCGATTGGTACATTTTTTCCACTTTTTAATTTTCTAGTATTCGTAATTTTTTCACTAAATAGTAATTTCTCTTTTAAATCACGACCTGTAATATAATCTACAATTTCTCTTCTTTCAGAACTATCTAAATGCAATATTTTTGGATCCTCTACATGGCAGTGATATCCTCTGCCTCCACTAAAATATAATCTAATATATTTTTCATTAAATCCAAAATCATTTAATAAAAAATCATTAACAAGCTTGTAGAATTCCTTTTTTACTAGATTGAGTTGCTGCTCATAATTTAATTTCTCTGCGTTTGGTAAATGATCTGAATCTAAATCAAAAATTAGTTCAGCACCCATCCATTTTTTTTCTTGCATAGTTGGTGCATCTGGAATAGTATAATATGCTGATGAATAGTAGCAATGTGCGGGATATCTATTTATTAGAAATTTATTAAAAATGATTTTTTTATTAAATGATAAATGTCTTACCATCCCTTTACCATTGAAGAAAAGGAAAGCAAATTCTCTTCTACCAAATCTATCAGGTAAATCGATTATATTGTTTTTGTAATAATCTTTAAAAATGTTTTTTAAGAATTCAAATGATTTATTTGAAATTTTGAAGCCATCCATTTAATATTCATATCAATTTTTTAGCTATAACATTTATTGTATAATGATTTAAAATAAAATAAAAATCTATAGATTCAGAGAAAGTTTTTATGATAGTCAAGATATTACACATATCCATGGGTAATATAATAGAAGATGAAATGTTGTCATCATCCGTTATTAGGGATATAAGTATCCTTGACTTTGACTATGTTCCAGAAAAACTTTTTCATAGAGACGAACAACTTCGTCATTTAGCTCATATGTTTAAACCAACATTATCTCGTATTGCTCAGAATATAGTTATAAAAGGTCCAGTTGGTTGTGGTAAAACTTTAATAACAAAAAAGTTTTGTGCAAAATTGATTCAATTAACACGTAAAAATGGAAATATAACAGAATATGTTCATATTAATTGTAGAAAAAGATCAACCGATGCTATGGTGCTGCTTGGAATTTTAAATCATTTTGATTCTAGATTTCCTGATAGAGGTTTTTCTGTTCAGGAAATGTTAGAAGTTCTTCGTAAACAACTTAAAAGAAGAAATGCCCAATTGATAGTTGTCTTAGATGAAGCTGATGCTCTCTTAAAAAAAAGTGGAACAAACTTGATTTATAGTCTTACAAGATTTTCAGATGAAAATTCAATTGATAAAATACCTATTTCTCTTATTTTGATATCTCAGAAAGATGTATTTTCTATGATGGATTCATCTTCTATAAGTACATTTAGAAGGAGTAACGTATTAATTTTGAATAAATATTCCAGAAATGAATTATTTGATATAATTCAACAACGAATAGATTTAGCTTTCAATAAAGGTACTGTACATGAAGATTGTATTGATCTGATCTCTGATATATCTTCAGAATGGGGTGATGCACGGTTTGCAATAGAATTATTATGGAAAGCTGGAACTGCAGCTGATCAAAATCATAATCAAATCGTTATACCAGAACATGTTCGAGCAGCTAAAGCTGAAACATATTCTGTTATAACTGAATCAAAACTTAAAAATTTAGACCGTCATCATCTAATAACTTTAAATGCAATAGCAAAGAGATTAAAAATAGATGGTACCGCCTATGTTAATACAGGTAATGCAGAAAAAACATATAAAACTCTATGTGAAGAATTTAATGAAAAACCAAGAACACATACTATGTTTTGGAATTATTTGAAAGATATAGAGGGTTCCGGTTTTATAAATATCAAGCCATCTGGTAAAGGACATCTTGGTACAACACAACTTATCTCACTTCCAGATATCCCTGCAGAGAT
>JAJISJ010000056.1 GCA_022848765.1 Thermoplasmatota archaeon | reverse complement strand
GAAATCGGTAAAAAAGTAGAATATACAATGAAAGATAAAAAAGAAGAAAAATAGAACAAATGTAACAGATATTTTCAAAATTTTTTATTCATAATATTAGGATAAGAATGTTTATTTTTTTTCTTTTATTTAATTTAAAATAGACATTAGCAAAATATCAATATATTATAAATGAATAAACTATGCATGAAATCTTATGAAATATAAATTAGTGTTATTTGATATGGATGGAACCTTACTCGATGGTAGAACAATTTATACATTAGCTGAAAAAAAAGAGTTCAAAAATGAATTAACAAGTATCTTAAAAAGCGGTAAAAAATTTTATGAAATAACAATTGAAATAGCAAAACTTCTTAAGGGATATAAAAAATCAGAATTAATCAAAATTATTAGAGAAATTCCTTTACAAAAAGATGTAGAAAAATTAATAAAAGAATTAAAAAAAAGAAAAATTAAAACAGCAATAGTAACCGATAGCTATCAATTTGTAGCTGATGATCTAAGAAAAAGATTAGATCTAGATTATGCATATGCAAATAATCTAATATCATTAAATGGTAGATTTACCGGACAAATAGTAATTCATAATAATGAACTTATTAAAGATTACATTAACAATGAAATATATTCCATATGTAAAAGCTGTGTATTAGATGAACTATGCGATAAATTAGGAATATCAGAAAAAGAAGTGATCGCAATTGGAGATGGGATTGTTGACATCAGTATGCTTGATAAAGCAGGTTTAGGTATAGCATTTAAAGCTTCGGAAAAGGTTCAAAAACATGCAGATGTTACATCAAGTGATATAATTAATTTACTGAATTATTTATAGAGATGAAATTATGGATTTTAAACAAGAGAGAATAGCTACATTACATGGATTTAACGTCGATAAAAAAAAACTGTTAAAAACTGTAATTGATTCAACAAATGTGAGACCCGCATCGGTAATCATGCCGATGTTATATAGAGAGATAAATGGAAATTCATTAGAGAATATTAAAAAAGGATTAAATAAATGTACATATCTAAAGGAAATAATAATACCTCTAGCTGCAAAAAATGAAAAAGAATTCAGCCATGTAAAAAGATTTTTTTCAGATTTAAAAATACCACATCTAATCATGTGGTGTAATGGACCAAAAATTGAAAAAATATTAACTGAATTAAAAACTGATGGAATAGATCTATTTAAATATCGGGGTAAAGGAAGAGATGTGTGGCTTGCCCTGGGAATAGCAAGTCTTAGATCCTATGCAATAGCACTACATGATGCAGATATAATGATATATGATGAAATGATCCCAACAAAATTATTATATCCACTTGTTGAACCTGAACTAGATTTTAAATTTAATAAAGGGTATTATGCACGAGTAAACTCTGAAAAAAATATCATGTATGGGCGAGTTTTCAGACTTTTTCTGTATCCATTGATACTAGCACTGAAAGAACAAACAAGTTATGAATTAAAATTTGTAAATTATTTAAATTCTTTTAGATATCCAATATCCGGAGAATTTGCGCTAACTAGCAATCTAGCTCTTGATGTTGACATTCCTGGAAATTGGGGTTTAGAAATCGGTATTATGGCGGAAATGTACAGAAACGTAATATTAAAAAGAATTTGTCAAACAGATCTTGGTTTCTACGATCATAAACATCAAAAAATTGGAGGTTTAGATAAAGGATTAATAAAAATGAGTGGGGACATATTAGAGACATTACTAAGAATCTTAATTGAAGAAGATGATATTAATGTATCAAATGAGTTTTTAATATCCCTGAGAGTATTGTATCAAAGAAACGCTCAGGACTGTATTAGAAAATATCACGCTGATGCTCATTTCAACAATATTAATTATGATCGACATAATGAAGAAAATATGGTAGAATTATTCAGTAAACAAATTATGAGTAGAGGGAAAAGATATCTTGAAAAACCAGTTGGAACCAGAATACCCGATTGGCTAAGAACAATATCAGCAAATAAAAAAATTAGAGAAAACCTACTAGACGTAGTAATTATGGATAATGAAAAATAGGGATGACTAACATGAATCAGGAATGGAATAACAAGTTAACACTAAAACCAGAAATAATTCAAAAATGTAGACAAATTAAACCAATAGATGTAATGGTTGGCGTTCTCTCTAAGAATGTTGAAGGTACAATTCTAAATGTTTTAAATGTAATAAATGAAGGATTGTATAGATACTTTCCAGATTATAGATTAACAATTGTTGTAAGCGATGGAAATTCAACTGATAAAACAAGAGAAATAATAGATTTATTTCAACCATACAGTAATATTGAACTCATAAAAACTGAAGATATTACAAATAGTGGAAAAGGAGCTGGAGTACGAACAATATTTGAAATAGCTCATGAATCAGAAGCAAAATCTGTTATCTTAATAGATGGTGACCTGTTAAGTGTTAAACCCGGTTGGATACAAACAATAGCAAATCCTATTGTATATGGTAGAGCTGATCTTACAGTTCCATATTATATAAGAGATAAAAATGATGGGGTTATAACAAATAATTTAGTATATCCATTTACAAGAGCCCTTTATGGAATTGATATTAGACAACCAATAGCTGGAGAATATGCATTATCTAAAAATCTATATGAATTATTAAGAGAACATCCTTTATTTCCTCCAGATTTTGGAATTGATATATTTATTTTAACCGTAGCGGCGGCAGAAGGAATGTATATAAAAGAAGGATTATTTTCACTAAAAATCCATGAATCTACAACTCATTATCTAGAACCTGAAAAATTCTTAATTCCAATGTTTAGGAAAGTAACGGGGAGTATGTTTAAACTTGCAAAATATTATGAAAAATATTGGAAGACAAAACCAACAAGCTGGCGTAAAAAATATCATCGAGAATCTTTTAGTAAAAAACCAATCCCTATCCAAATAAATATACTAAATATGAAAAAATCTTTTTTCAGTGAATATAATCAAAATATAGACTCAATAAAAAAACTCCTTCCAAAAGATTTAATAATTCAATTAGACGAAATTGTTAATAATAAAAAACATTTCAATTCTGAATTATGGGCAAAAATAGTATATAACTATGCTTCAGCCTTCAAAAAATTAGAAGAAAAGGATGAAGAATCAAAATATAAATTACTAGATTCATTGAAAACTCTTTGGATAGGGCGATTTGTAAGTTATGCAACTAAAGTTGATGCAAAGGATATAAATGAAGCTGAAAAAATAATTCAAGCTCAAGCAGAAGTTTTTGAAAATAATTTTGAATATCTAAAAACAATATATTAACAATTATTCAACAAACAAAAAAACTAAATATGTGCTAAATATTGTCATACTTTGAGGGAGGTGTAATTTGGCAACATATAAATATAAAAATTCAAAGCGAATCGGTTTTGTTGACAGACTTCATTATAAAAATTATTCAAATTTATCAATCGGTCAATATCTAAAAAGAATTGTAAAAATAAATGGAAAAACGTCTATTAGGATGTATGACAATAAAGACTGTATTAATCATTATATTGAATTAACTGAAAATTCAACAGAACAAAAAATTGATAAATTAGTAAGAATTTTCAGAAAAGCCGGATGTATATTTGATGGATATTCAATAAATCCTCGTAATTAATTATTAAAAAAATAATTCATTTTAATCATAATTTTTTAATAGATGATATCCAAGCATTATCTACTATATCACGAAACTTAATCGGAAGATTAGATGATTCATCATGAGAGACGCCTCTATCATCTTTCCACCATATTAATTCCTTTAATATATTATCATCATTACTGTTAAAAATATCTACCCATATTTCTTCTTTTACTTTTTCATTATCATCATCTGGGCACACTATTCTAATTTTTACATCATAATCAATAATAATCTCTCCCATTATTATTAGTGTTGTTATTCTATTTATAATTTGTTTTATTTTATATTGTAATATAAGATGTTAAAAAATAATACTAATAAGATTAAACAATAAATAAAAAAAGAGGTTTAATGGGTTATTTGTTACTCTTATGTCATAACTAATAAAAAAATTGCGGCTTGTTTAACAAGATTTCTTTAATAGAAATTACGGACGCGGCGGGATTCGAACCCGCGATCACTGGCTTAGAAGGCCAGTGCCATATCCAGGCTAGGCCACGCGCCCATTTTCTAAATTAATGATATAATCTTGTATTTAATAAAATTTAATAAAAAATTATGAATAACGTTTCTTATTCGTATGGTGCAGATTCCTGAAGCAAGTCCACGTGAGATATAATCATTCTCCTGCAACAATACCTGTCCACGCCAAGATCATCAAGGATTTCTTTTGGAGTTTCAGTTGGTTTTTCACCTGATTTAACAACTTTTTGATATTCCTCACATCTTACCTTAAATTCTTCATAAACCTGGCTAACTACCTTTCCACAACTAAAACATCTAACAGGTATTATCATTAAATCACCTATACGATTTTTGTCTTTTCTTCCTAGCACCTCTACCAAGAGGTTTTTTGGCTTCCTTTCTTCTGGAATCACTAACTAACAAGCTTCTGTCGTGATCCAAATACGCCAATTTAAGAGTAGGATCATTAGTATATTCAACAAGTCCTTTAGCTATTGCAGTACGAACTGCATTAGCTTGACTCATAAAACCGCCACCCTTAACATTGACATCAATATCAATAGAGGGAATATGATTATCAGCTATCTGGATAGGCTCAAGAATTTTCCACCGAGCAATTTCAGGCTCATAAATCTCAACAGGTTTCTTATTAATTCTGACAAGACCTTTTCCCTTTTGAACTGTTGCCCGAGCAACTGCGGTTTTTCTTTTACCAGATGTATTTACAATTTTTTTCGCCATTAAATATCCGCTCCTAAAAACCTGGATAATTCTATAATGGTAATAAAATCAATAGGCTGTTTATCAGCTTCCTTGATTTTCTCCAATTCCTTGCCTTCAAATTCTTTTGGAATGCCCATATAACACTTCAAACGCTTGAATGCTTTCCTCCCGTGAGGAGTCTGATAAGGAATCATTCCCCTGACACTTCTTTTAACAATACGGTCAGGCATTCTTGGGAAAAAAGGACCTTTACGATAAGTACCAACCTCACGTTTCTGTTTATAATGCGCTTTGATCATAGTTTTCTTGCCAGATATTATTGCTTTTTCGGAATTAACTATAGCAATTTCCTCTCCATTTAATAAGTTCTTTGCAGCATTGGTGCATAATCTTCCAAGTGTAGCTCCTTCTGCATCAATAATAATTGTCATATTTATCCCAATATCCTAATGTTTTCCCCTTTTGGATTATTTTTCATAAGATCATCAATTGAAATGGATTTCCCACCAGCTTTCTGAATTTTTTCATAAGATTTATCAGAAAAAGACCAAGCAGCAATAGTAACTTTTTTTGTCAGGTTACCTGTTGAAAGTACTTTTCCAGGTATAATTGCTGTTTCCTTATCTTGAATGTTTTTACTGATTCTGTCAAGATTGACAACTGGCCAATTCTTTGAAGATTTTTCTAGTCTCAAGGCAATATCTTTCCATATACCAACATCTTTCTCATTTGATTGCTTTTTAAGATTATGAATTAGATTTAAAAGTATTGGGTTAGTCTTATTAATTTTCCTTGTCATACGTGAATTCTCCAGGTATAAGGATTCACATGAAAGGAAGTACTATTTATAAGATTTGCGGGAGAAATCGTTAAGAATAATTAATTAATAAACAAATAACATGAAAAAACTTATATCCATAATAGGAAGTGATGATTCTGATAAAAATCTATCGACATATGCATTGGAAACTGCAGAAGAAATTGGTGGATTAATTGCACAGAAAAATGGAATTCTAATTTGTGGTGGGGGAGGAGGAGTAATGGAAGCCGCATGCAAAGGAGCTAAAGAAAAAAATGGTATTACAGTTGGGATTTTACCAAAATCAAAAGAAGAAGTAAATAAATATGTTGATATTCCTATAATCTCAGGATTGGGAAATAGAAGAAATTCAATAATTGTTTATACAAGTGATGTAATTATTGCAATTGCAGGTAGATGGGGAACATTAAATGAAATTTCATATTCAATGATATATAATAAACCATTAATACTAATAAAAGGGACGGGGGGAATTGTTGATCAAATATGTAATAAGGAATTAGAAAAAATAAATGATTCAAAAAATTATTATTTTGTAAACTCTGCCACCGAAGCAATTGAGAAAGCTATTAAATTAATTGAAAATTAAATACAAAAATTAATATTTCATTTTATAATATCAGAAATGGGCTAAATATGAGAGAATATAGAATAAAAAGAGGATATAACCCTGATTTAGATTCACTAATAACAAAATATTTTGGTGCAAATGGTGATATACGTAATGGCATTAATTTTGAGGTAGAAGGTATCGGAAAAATTGAAATGAAATGCACTAAAAATTCATTATTCATAGATATTGAGCCACCAAAAAAAGTTTTAGGCGATTATAACATTATAAAAAAATGGAATAGTTTTTTATTTGAAGCAACAGGTAAAAATACAAAAGAAAGAAAGAAAGAATTTGGAAAGCGCAAGTAACAAAAAACTATTTTATTAATATCAATAATATTTTGACCTCTCCCCCTCATGACCTAATAAAAGAATTAATTAATTGTTTGTTTGGTTTATT
>JAJISJ010000055.1 GCA_022848765.1 Thermoplasmatota archaeon | reverse complement strand
ATATAGTAAATAAAATAATTAATTATGAGAAAGAAAAAGCAGATGAATCCTGGTTTAAGAACATGCTTCTCATTGGCGGTGATACATATCCAGAATCACCCGAAGGATTTGAAGCAGAAATAGATACTAATCTATCTGCAAGTTTTATGAATGGTTTTAATTTTATACGATTATGGGCCTCCCTCGGAACACTTGAAAATAGGGATGATGCTGAAGAAGGTATTAACAATGGAGCTGGATTTATTCATATGGCAGGACATGCAAATCCTGCAAGTTTAGTTACATATCCACCTTATGATTCTGAAAAACAAGAAAAAATAATAATCCTAGCTATGTACGATTTTTATGAGCCATTCCATATCAATCCAAAATTAAATAATGAAGAAAAACTACCTATAATTGTTGTAGGTGGCTGCCATAATAGTCAATTCAATGTAACATTATCAAACATGATTGAAGGAATTAAAGAATACGGAATATCAGGTTATTTCTTTACTAGTCCTTTAAGATTCTTTTATATGGAATGGGTTCCAAAATGTTGGAGTTGGTGGTTAACTTCAAATGACAATGGTGGAGCAATAGCAACATTAGGAAATACCGGATTAGGAATGGGATTATGGGGATTTGACTATACAACAGGTCTTGATGGATGGCTATTCCCAAGATTTTTTTATCATTATGGAACACTTGGAGAGCAACATATTGGAATGGCACATAGTTCTGCAATTACAGATTATGTAAACGAATTCGATATTAATTTCGATGGTGAAGATAGACAAATGATTCAACAATGGGGATTAATAGGAGATCCCTCTCTAATGCCAGGCGGATATTCAAACTAATTTAATAAAATAAACTAATATTTCCAAGAAGGAAAAAATAACTTCAAATATTTAATATTTAAATATTATAATATAAACAAAAAATTTAAAAACAATAGAGTTATTTTAATATTGGGGGTTGTAGAGTAATTAAAAGGGAGAGTACTAGTTTTTATCTCATCCTCACCACCTATTCTCTTCCCTAGTCTTTGCAATCCCCTAAATATAATTAAAGCAATAAAAAGTTTATAATATTTTTTGTTTTTTTAAAATAATAATCATTATTTATTTTTTCTTGAAAAATGATATAAATCTTGATATATCTCTGGTCTAATATCTCTTATAACTGGTCTATTAGCACGTGCAATTCTAATCTGTTCAGTATCAATATTACAAGTAATCATACTCTCTTTAAAATACGGTGCTTTTATTATCATATTGCCTAATGGATCATATGCTTGTGAGCCACCCCAAAAAACAAGATCTTCTTGTGTTCCAACTATATTAGTATATATAAAAAAAGTTGTATTTTCAATAGCTCGAGCAGGCATTAAAGGTTCAAAATATTTTCGAGTAATAGATGGAGATGCTGAAATACAAATTATTATATCAGCCCCCTGAAGAGAATATGCCTTACATAATTCAGGGAAAAATAAATCATAGCAAATTATTAAACCAATTTTCCCGATTTTTGTATTAATAATCTTTACACTTTCACCACCATCAAAAAATAATTTTTCTTCAAAAGGGCCAAAATTTGGGAAAAACCATTTGTTATATTTATCAACTCTCCCAGTTGGATGTATTATAATTGCAGAATTATGAATAATTCCAGTAACATCTTTATTGATTAATGGCATACCAAAAACAATATAACACTTTCTTTCTACAGCGATTTTTTTTAAATATTTAATTGAAAAACCATCGATGGTTTCAGCTAAATCTCTAAGTTCATCTTTACATCGATAACCTGTAAGGGACATCTCTCCAAAAATATAAAAATCTGCTTTTTCTTTTAGAATATAATTTTTCATTATTTCTAAATTTTTCTTTTTTTCTCCTATCTTAGGCCTCATTGTTATTAATACAAATTTAATCATAATAAGTCTATTAAGTAACATATGACTAAGTTAAAATCTTTATCATTGAATTAGAATATTATTTTGTTATCTAAAATATTATTTAGAATAATATTTCTTACATTATCAATATTTGAATCTAAATATATTGCACCAATAATAGATTCTAAAGAATTTGCTAGATTAGTTGGATTTAAATTTCCCTTCTGTAATTTTTCACCTTTTCCTAATAATAAAAATTTTCCAATACCTAATTTTTTTGCAATATCAGCTAAAAAAACATTATTAACATAAATTGCTCTATGTCTTGTTAAGTCACCTTCAGAATAATACTTATTAATATTATACAATTTTTCACTTATTATGAAATTTAAAATCGAATCACCTAAAAACTCTAATCGTTCATTATAGTCCAGTGGTTTTTTTGCTTCAAAAGCATAGGTTTTATGGGTGATTGCATTTAATAATAATTGTTTGTCATTAAACGTGTAGTTTAATTTTTTCTCCAAAGATTTCAATTGTTTTTTATCCATAAATTAACGTTAATATTTTAATCACTAAAATGTTTTTTCATATTATATATTATTGCAAAAGTTATATTCATTTATTTTTTAATATTTTATAAAATTAATAATGCTACAAATGTTGCAATATTACTCAGATAGTATTTTAAATCGAGACTGTATTATAATAATCTGGGAGACAAAAGAAAATGGAAAAAGAAAGAAAAGTAATTTTGGCAATAGCAGCACTATCTATAGCTGTGATGATGGTAACAGCAACAGTTCCCGTCTTAGGAAAGAGCAACGGTGGAGGAGATTTCAATGACCTCAATGTCGGGGAGATCTCAGGAGGAATTGGTGTTACCGCCATTATCACTAACACGGGAACAGAGGAGGCAACAAATACCCCATGGTCAATTTATTTCTGCAGCGGAAGGGTGTTCATCGGTGGTTTCACGGAAGGAACAATCAACGTTCCCGCAAGTGGAGAAACAACGATAAGCAGCGGATTAGTATTCGGTATTGGCCCTGGGTCAATCACGGTTACTGCAGGAGGCGCATCTAAAATCGTGAGATGCTTTATACTCGGTCCATTGGTACTTAGGATAGGCCCCTATCCGTAGGCCCCTATTCCCCCCTTTTTTTTTTATTATCAGCAAGTTATAATGCAATAAACGGTGTAATTAATTTTAATCACTAAAAAATATAACTAATTAATAGCAATATATTCAAGTACTTTTTCAGCAATTTCCGAATCATCAAGTGCATTAATAAATTCTTTTTTAGATGCAAATGGACGTTTTAATAATATACGAGTTGCCCTTTTTCTACCAATGTTAGGAATAGATTTAATAGTAGTACTATTAGATTTATTTATATCAATTGGAAATGGTAATGCAGTTATAGATCTAAATCCATAATCAATTACTTTTACATTCATTTTCGTATTAAGAGGAAGTTTTCCAGGAATTCCTATTAATAATGGATAACTCCCAACTTGTCTTCCAAAAGTTATATTCCCCATATTTAATTCAGTATATACATCACTAATTATATTTCCAATGGGTAACATTTTTTTTAGAATCGGTCTTTCAATATTTTCTTTAATACTTTTTTTAAATTTCTTAAATTCCATTTTATGTTTTTTAATAACTTTATTTCCAATTTCATATAATGGAGTTCTAGGAATGGGGATAACTTGTCTTATATTCAATCTTCTAATAAGTAAATTATTATCAAGAATTCTTTTTAAAAAATCAAAATTCATATTATATGTTAAAATTGTTTCACCTTTTAATCCAAATAGAAAATTTAATCCAGGCAATAATTCTGGCATTCCATTTTTTCCAATATTTGACCCAACGCTATTTAATAATTTAATAGCATTAAATACATCATTGGCATTAGCTTTTAAATTATTATTTTTTATAACAATTGGATCTACACTTTCAACACCAAATGCTGCAACATCCCCAGGCGTATGATATTTAATTATTGTTTTTGCAATTTCTTTACACTCATTTGGATATTTTGATATTATTCCAGGGTTAGCATTATCAATATGTAATGTAAGTAAATTTGGAGCGGCATTGCGAATTCCTTTAAATAATCTTAAAATAGCATCTGGGTTTGGTATAGGAAATTCCTTTTTAGATGAATCTCTTGACATATAAGAAAAAATACAAGGTTGATTACCAAGTCTAAAATGTCTAATCCCAGATATATACAAAGTTTTAATTTCATTCACTATATCATTTATTGGTCTAAAATCAGGTAATCCTTTAAAAGGCTCACAACAAAAAGAACATCCACCCACAATACTTCTTGAACAACCTCTATATGTTTCAATTTCAGTAATTAATTGTTTATGATAATTTGGATGTTGCTTAACAATTTTTGAACCTTTTATTGAATAATTAAAAATTTCATGTGCGTTATCTCGATTTTTAAATATGTCGACTTTATCTAAATCATTTTTATTTGTTATTATATCAGATATGATAACTTCAACATCACCTTTTATATTTAAATCAAAAACTTTGTTTTCTGATAAAATTCTATTTATATTATGTCCACCGGAGAAACCAAAACCATATTTAGCTGCTGGGCCACATAATATTTTAATAGGATTCTCAATAGTATTAAAAATATTTATTAATTCTTGAGGACTAGCTGGATATGAAGATAAATATTTACCGGGTACAGATGAACCGGCTATTATGAAAATTAAATCAGATTCTTTTAAGATTATGTTAATATTTGGATCTTTTCTAATTTGGTCAATTGTAAAATATTTTAAATCAATGTATTTATTATATGACCATATTGCACCAGCAATATATCTTGGATATGGACTTATAAATGGCGGCACTCCTAAACATGTTGGTTCATCAATATATCCATCAAAAATTGTGATTTTCATCATATTATTTTATCAGCCATAATAATTAATTATTCGCCTACAATTTTTACAACAATCTTACGTTTTCTTGGTTGAGTATCAAACTCTATAAAAACTAACTGTTGCCAAGATCCATGTATAAGTTTCCCATCTGAAACAGGTAAATTTAAACTGGGGCCCATAAGACTTGCTTTTATATGTGATCTACCATTATCATCATGCCAGGTATTATGATGTTCATAATCAATATTTTTAGGCGCAATTCTATTTAATGCCTTTGGAAAATCTTCTTTTAATCCGGGTTCATATTCAATTGTTGTTATAGACCCAGTTGAACCTGGAATAAATACGCATATAATGCCATTTCTGATATTTGATTTATTAATTGATTTTTGGATGTTTTCTGTTATATCAATAATGTCCGATTCTCCTTTTGTTTCAATATTTAATACATCTGAATAAACACTCATGTATTTCACCATTTATCATAATTATAATCTTAAATTAAAAGTATTCAATATTCCCGGATACATTTCTTTTATATTTTCCAAAATCATTTATTTCCTTTAACATTTTAGAATCAAATACAGGCCCCTCTAAACATACCCTTAATCCATTTCCAACACAACATTGTCCACAAATACCAACAGCACATTTCATATACCTTTCTAAAGAGGCTTGAAATGGTTGAGATCCATATAATTCATATAATTTTTTCATCATCATTTCAGGACCACAAGTAATAATAGAAAAATCATTTTCTTCTGTAAAAATTTCCTTTACTAATTCAGACGCATTTCCATGATATCCCCTAGAACCATCATTTGTCGAAATATAAATCTTTTTTACAATTTTTTTTAACCTGTTTTCAAAAAATATTTCATGTTTATTTTTAACACCAATTATTACTTCAGATTTAATATTATTTTCATAAGCTTTTTCTATTGCAGGAGCCAATGTAGCTATTCCAGTTCCCCCACCAATAAAAATAATTCTCTTACCATTAATATTGAAACCTTTTCCAAATGGTCCTCTTATACCAATTTTATCTCCAATTTTAAAATTAAAAAGTTTATTAGTGGCATATCCCACATTTCGAAAAGTTATTGCATTAACATTCTTTTTAATATACGAGACACTCATAGGAATTTCATCAATACTTGGTATCCAAATCATAAAGAACTGTCCCGGATTTATTTTATCCTTATTTTCAAAAAAAATTGATTTGATATTATTATTTTCTTTTTGGATGTCAAGAATCTCTTTGATTTTTAGAGAATTCATAAATGAGCAACTCCTATTAAATCAGATAATTTTTCATAGCAATTATCTTTCATCCAACTTTTAATCTCATCACAAATTTTATTAAAAATATCAATTCCTCTATAATACAATCCTGTACCTATTTGAACTGCGGATGCCCCTGCCATTATATATTCAAGAGCATCTTCCCCATTAGTAATTCCTCCAACCCCAATTATTGGAATTTTTACATTTTCATATAATTCATAAACACATCTTATTCCAATTGGTTTAATTCCCTTACCTGAATATCCGCCGATCTTATTTGATAAAATTGGTTTTTTTAATGTTAAATCTATTTTCATAGACTTTACACTATTTATTGCTACAATTCCATCTGCATTTACATCTTCAATTATTTTAGCAATTTCAATAATATCAGTTAAATTTGAAGAAATTTTTACAAAAATTGGAATATTCACTGATTTTTTTAAATCAGAAAGTATGTTTTCCACTAATTTTGGATCAGATCCAATTTCTAACCCATATCCTTTTGCATGAGGACAACTCATGTTTATCTCTAAGGCATCAGCTCCAAATTTTTGCATATCTAAACCTAATTCAATAAATTCTTTGGAAGTTGAACCAAAAATACTTCCAATAACCGGAATTTTAAATTTCTTTAATTTTTCAAT